>NZ_WHIW01000004.1 GCF_009295635.1 Alkalilimnicola sp. S0819
CTCAAAACATGACCGCTCGGGCCGTTTTTGGCCCTGAATACGGTGTTTTTACGCCATTTCGGCCCCGATCCGCCCCTTTTGGGCGGATTCCGGGCGCAACAGCCCGTCAGCCGGGCATCAATTGGCGCTTCACGCGCACCAGATTGGCCAGCCCGAACAGGGTGTAGAGCTGCGCCTCGTTCTTGGCGAGCCCCCGGTAGCGCACCTTGCGGTGACCAAACAGGTTCTTGACCACATGAAACGGATGTTCCACCACCGCACGGATACCAGCCTTCACTCGCTCCATGGCCTGGAGGGTGCGGCCCATGGCGGTATTCGGCAGCCCTTTGCGCTGCTTGCGCTTCATGGCAATACGCCAGTTCACCTCTCGCCCCTGGTGCTCCTTGCGCTTGCCCGCGCCCTGGTAACCGGAGTCGCCGAATACGTCCGACTCCTCGCCATGCAGCAAGTGATGCGTCTGAGTGACATCAGCCACGTTGGCGGCTGTACCCACCAACGAATGCACCAGCCCCGAATGCGCATCGGCGCCGATGTGCGCCTTCATTCCGAAGTAGTACTGGTTGCCCTTCTTGGTCTGGTGCATGTCCGGATCGCGCGCTCTTTCCCGGTTCTTGGTCGAGGGCGGCGCGGCGAGGATCGTGGCATCGACGATGGTGCCCTCGCGCAGCATCATCCCCTGCGATGCCAGGTGGGCGTTGATGGTCTCGAAGATCCGGCGCGTCAGACCGTGGCGCTCCAGCAGACGGCGGAACTTGAGCAAGGTGGTGGCATCCGGTGCCGACTCCCGCGACAAGTCGATGCCCACGAAGCGGCGAATCGCCTGGCTGTCGTAGATCGCATCCTCGATCCCCTCGTCCGAGAACCCAAAGCATTGCTGGGCCACATACATCCGCAGCATCCGCCCAAGCCCGATGGGTTGCCGGCCGCGCCGACCCTCCTTGGGGTAGAAGGGCTCGAGCTCCGCCTCCAGCACCGACCATGGGGTGATCAGTTCGATCTCCCGCAGAAACCGGTCACGGCGCGTGACCTTCTTCTTGGCATCGTATTCAAGATCAGAGAAGCTCGACTGCATCGGCGGCGTACTCACTCTCAACCGGGGATGGGCGCCATTGTCTCAAGCCGCTGCCAGCGACGGAACGGCTGCAGGCGAATAAATCAGCGCTTCCCTAACAAGGCGCTCCTTCGGACGTTCAGCTTGATCGCTAGACACCGAGAAGAAAAATGGCATACCTAGTAACGATATTCCTTATTGGCGCGGCGTTTCTGCTCGCAGAACGATTGCAACCTGGTCGGGCGCTGCCGAAGGTCCGAGCTTGGTACCTGCGAGTCATCCTTCTGAACGCATGCCAACTTGGCGTGGTGATCCTTGCTGCTTACACCTGGAATCGCTGGTTCCTGAACTGGTCAGTATTTGAAACAGCCGACGCTCTTCCGCCGGTCGCCGAGGGCTTCGTTGCCTGGTTCGTCGGCACCTTTGTTTTCTATTGGTGGCACCGGCTTCGCCACGCCAGCGATTTTTGCTGGCGCGTGTTCCATCAGATTCATCACAGCGCATCACGCATCGAAACGTTAACCTCTTTCTACAAGCACCCGCTGGAAATAGCCGTCAACTCAGTTCTGACAGCGGCGATCTTGTATGTACTGATGGGCGCCTCCCTCGAGGCCGCCGCTTGGTACAACATATTCGCGGCGGCGGGCGAGATGTTCTATCACAGCAACCTGAAGACCCCTCGCTGGTTCGGCTATTTCATTCAAAGACCGGAGCACCACTCCATCCACCACCAACTGGACGTGCACGATTTCAACTACGGCGACATAACATGGTGGGACAGAATGTTTGGTACGTTCCGTGACACTGACGAGTTCACGCCGGCTTGTGGGTTCCCGAGAGGAAACGAGCGCTTCCTTGGCTCCATGCTAATGTTCCGTGACGAATATGACCGACGAGATGAGCAAACAACCAAAGATCCATGCGTAGCGCTGGGCAAAACGGAAACATGAGTCCAACAAAAAGTGTATGGACTCCTCCCGCAAGTAGGCAGCGCTGAGCTTTTTTCGTCTCAGGCTCAAAGAGTGCTTGCGGTCGTACATTCGGCCTGTTCGCGGGTCCTTATCGCCCTGGCCTTCATGAAATCCGCGCCTGCAGCGCCCATCGCTGAAACGGCCTTTGTGGCCACCATTATTTCCGGCTTCTCTGCAGGCGGGGGAGCTTACGCTCACGCCTGTCGCCACTGCGTTGCTTGACGTCCTCTCCACCCTTCAGGGCAGAGGCGCGGCCCTCACCGCCACCTGATCCCATTCAAACTCGCGTCTCAGCACTTGCGGGGCGCGCCTCGAATGGACCAGTTTCAACAACTGTTGCCGGCTGGCCTTTGCGCCGAATCCCCATCACAATCGGCCCACATATTAACGTCACCAAGGAGGCTGTCTTGGCCAGCGATCGTTACCAACAAGGTATGGTGAAGCTCAAAGAGCTGACCACTCCGGACGCCGACAATCCCACCGGGCACATGGAAGTGGGCGAAACTTTCAAGGACATCGCCCCGGATTTATCCCGGATGGTGGTGGAGTTCGCCTTCGGCGACATCTACTCCCGCCCCGGGCTGGAAAACAAGCAAAAAGTGTTGGTCACGATTTCCGCGCTGGTCGCCCAGGGCACCCCGCAGATCGGCATGCACGTGGTTACCGGTCTGAAAGTCGGCCTTACTCCCGATGAAATCGCCGGCTGTATCGTCCACCTGATCCCCTACGTCGGTTTTCCCCGCGCCTTGAACGCGCTGAAAGCGGCACAAGACGTTTTTGCCGAACAAGGCGTGGCCATCAGTGAGGAGATGGCTAAAAAGCTGAAGGATCGGTAACTGCTTCGTCCGGAATGACAAGCATGGGGTCTGGAAGCAGCATACCGCCAACTCTCGACCTCGCAGGTGCGGTCGGCGGAACGGGACAGGCGTTGAGGCGGTTGGCTCTTGGTAGATGGGATGCCGCGCCTCAAGCCGATCCACAAGGGACTGAAAATGCCGTCGGTCGACTTCGACCAGCAGATCACCCCGGGCACCTTGAACCGCCACGTCTTTCAAGGTGCCCGGGGTGGTTCAGAGCTTGTCGATCAGCTCGTCGTCGATCGTGGTTTTCCTGCGTCCGTATTACATGACGCAACCAGGCAACAAGTTTGACGAAGAGCACCCAACGATCAAATCGAAAGCTCTCTAATCCAGCGCTCGTAGTTGTGCAAACTTTCGTCTTTCACCCCGCACACATGCATTGTCATTCTCGTCACGCGCGCCTCCTTCGGCGTGCAGCCATATTGCCGCTTGAACGCCCGGTTATAGGCGGTGTCCGACGCGAACCCCCAACGATAGGCAATCTCGCTAATATACTTTGCGCCATTGCCGGGATCGAGCAGATCCAGAAGCGAGCGACGCAGCCGCCGTTGCCGAATATAACCGGCAATACCGTGCTGATGCTCGAACAGCCGGTATAGCCGCGACCGTGACAGGTTGAATGCCGATGCCACCTGGGCCACGTCCAGCGTCGGATCGGCAAGATGCATCTCGATATGGTCGCGCACCATCTTCAACACCGCAAGATCGACCGCCTTGTCGTCCGGATCGGGCCGGGCAGTGTGGGGCCCGAGGTTCAGCGTGCTTGAGATCAGGCCGATCAGCGGCCCCGACGCCGCCTCGCCCTCGGCCACGGTCATATCGAAGCGGCTGGCATCCAACGTCTTTATATAGCCATAGAGCAGACGCGCCAGGGGGGTGTCGCCGGGAATAACCCGGCGGTGATGGGCGTCGGGCTGCACGAGTTGGGGGGCCAGGATGTCGCGCGGAACGAAAGCTGTCACATGCCGGAAATCGTAGTCCACTGCGCTCAGAGGGGCGGCCGCGTCGATGATGTAGATGTCGCCGGGGCGGACGATGCGCGTATGGCCGCAGTCCTCCACTTCGCACCAGCCTTCCAGAAACACCTGCACCAGATAGTGATCAAGGCCGTCGCCAAGGATCTTTTGTGACGACCGCTCGAACGACTGAGTGACGGAATCGACGCGCCCAAGAAAGACCGTGCCAAGAAGGGCGGCATCGACTTTCGCGTAAAACCGGGTCGGCGTTGCACAGGGGTCGAGGGCCGGATCGAAGATCACGCCGATGCTGTCCCGCCAAGCATCGAACCTTGCCTCGGGCCTGTGCAAACGCGAGTCGAAACCGGCATTGGGAAGAGGTTGGTCAATGTGGTCAATCATATCGGACAACGGGTTTTCTCAGTGTGGGCGCTTGTCCGATGCTAATCGAAAGTTCACCCATGCCAACGGCTTATATGGTTTTCGGGCCGATCCTCGGACATCGGGGCAAGATTGCGGGACGAATGGTATGAGCGCCGATACACGGAAAGTCGAGCGCCTTTGCTAGTCTTGGTCTAGTCCAGGTCAAGGCGTCGATCTCTTTTCAAACCAGGGCGCCACCCTGGACCAACCCAATCCAAGGAGAAAGAATATGTCTGCAACGGAAGTATGGTCTACTACGGTATCTGTCGAGCCGAGCACTATTGCCCCGGACGCGATAGCCCCGAGTCAGACCGTGGCGCAAACGTTCGACGTGGCGGCTGTAACGGATCTGACCACCAAGGCGGTTGATCTGGCACAAACCGTATCGAGCTTACCGCTGATCGGCTGAAGACCGGAACCGACGGTTCACGCGGCGCACGGCAATTCCGCTTCCTGCCGTGCGCCGCGAAATGCTCACGCAGCGACCGGGAGACAATCGGCAATGATCGCGAACGCAATCGACCCGATGGCGGCGCTTGGCCAGATCCTCTGGCTCTGCGCGCAGACGACCAATTTTGGCAACTCGCCGGTCCGGCCACTGCTCAACGGGGTCTGGTATTCGATTGAGGCTGGCCAGTTTCGCATTTACCGGTCGGCCGAGGGCCAGCCCTTGGCTTGCGTCACATGGGGTTGGCTGCACAAAGAGCATGAAGCGGACGTCATCGCTGCCTATAAGGCTATGGACCACGGCGTCGTTCCCCTGAAGGAGGAGTGGCTTGGCGGCGACCTTTTATGGCTCTCCACCTTTGTCGCTCCGTTCGGCCACGCCAAAGATGTGGCTCTGGATCTGCGGCACAACGTATTTCCCAATGTCCGTTCCGCTCGGGCGGTGCGGATCGACAAACACGGCAAACCCCGGTCCTTCGCCGTATTCCGCAACGGCAGGGCGAAAGCGGCCACATCGGGAGCAGTACCTGCTGTTGACCGGATTTGAATCGACCGGCGAGAAACGAACGCGAAGACACCAATAACCTGCTCACCGCGTCCGCCGGCCAACTAGATTAAACGCGTACCGACAAGACGCTCCACGCGCCGGATCGAGGGCAGAACGCGTTGCCGCATTCTGGCGAAATCGGCGCGCCGAGTACGGCCGATATCCCGAAGATCGCGATAGGCAGCGCGACGGGCACCGAAGAGAAAGAGCAGCGCCGCCCGGATCGGGTGCGCTTGGGACACGGTCATTTCGCGACATTTTGTTTGCGTGAGCATGAATCTGTCTCATGGGAGGAGGCTGCCTGGGCGCCATCCGGCCAGTTGCACCGGAAGCGTTCCCGCTCCCGGCGCGTGGTATCGCCCAGCCTGCCTGCTGAAACGGACTATCGCTCGTCACCTCCGGGCCGCGCGGCGCGAGCCACGCCAGAACCGGGGGCGAGTCCTACACTTACTCGGGCGGGTTGTCCGGCGCCTCGGCCGGCCCTTCATCACTCGCGGCCTGCTTTCGCTCAAGCTTCTTCTGAGCCTTGAGCGCCTGCTTCTTCTTCTTTTCGAGTTCCTTCTTGCGCTTTTCGAACTGGAAGTTGGGTTTTGCCATCGTTTAGGTGTTTCCTCATGGTGATGAATACGGATTCAGTGCAATAACTCGACCCGAAAGCGCCGTCCTTTGATCCGGCCCTCTCGCAACCGAACCAGTGCCCGGCCCGCGCAATCGGCGTGCAGGGCAACGAAGCTGAGCTTGTCGGTGATTTCGATGCGGCCGACCTGCTCGGCACGCAAGCCGGCCTCGCCGGTGAGCGCCCCCAGGATGTCGCCGGGGCGGATCTTGTCCTTGCGCCCGCCCCCGATGCTCAGGGTCTTGAGCGCCGGCTCGGCGGTTTCCGCCCCCGCTTCGGTCACTTCAGGGCGCCGATACGGGATGGGCGTTCCGGTGTACTGTTCGATCTCCTTGATCCGCTCGGCGTCCCCCGGGCCGTGCAGGGTTACCGCCAGGCCCTGGGCGCCTGCCCGTCCGGTGCGGCCGATGCGGTGGACGTAGACTTCGGGGCTGCCCGGCAGCTCGTAGTTGACCACGGCGGCCAGGCCGGCGATGTCCAGGCCGCGCGCGGCCACGTCGGTGGCCACCAGGACGCGGGTGCTGCCGTTGCGGAACTTGGTCAGCGCCAGGTCCCGCTCCCGCTGCTCCAGCCCGCCGTGCAGGCGGTCGGCCGGGAGCCCGGCGCGCCGTAACTGCTCGGCGACCGTGTCCACGGTCAGCTTCCTGTTGCAGAAGACGATCGCCGATTCATGGGCGCCGGCGCGCAGCAAGCTGATGAGGCTAGACAGACGATCGGCCTCCGCCACTTCCTGACGCCACTGGGCGATCGCCGGCGGCGCGTCGCTCACCGCTACCCGCTGCGGCGCGCGTTGATAGTGCGCGCTCAGCTCGAGTACGGCCTCGTCGAAGGTGGCGGAGAAGAGCGCGGTCTGCCGCAGGGGGGGCGTCTGCGCCAGGATGCGGGCGATGTCCTCGCGAAAACCCATGTCCAGCATGCGGTCGGCCTCGTCGAGCACCAGTGTGCGCACCCCGTCCAGCATCAGCCTGCCGCGCTCCAGATGATCAAGCAGCCGCCCGGGGGTGGCAACCACCACCTGTACGCCCCGCTCAAGCGCCTGTGCCTGCGGCCTGGGCGGCTGGCCACCGCAGACGATCAACACCTGCAGGTTCGGCTGGTAGCGGCCGAGCTTGCGGATCTCACCGGCTACCTGGGCGCACAGATCCCGGGTCGGACACAACACCAGAGCCTGCAGCTCCCGGCGCCCCGCGTCCACGCGGGTGAGCAGCGGGATGGCGAAGGCGGCCGTCTTGCCGCTGCCGGTCCTGGATTGGGCGATGAGGTCCTGCCCCGCCAGCAGCGGCGGCAGGCTCAGCCGCTGGATCGGGGTGGGTGAGGCGTAGCCGGTCTCGGCGAGCACGCTCAGCAGGGCATCGGGCAGACCCAGGTCGCCGAAGTCCGTCATCGGCGCGGCAGTCTTTGAAGGAGTAGGCACGGGCGGGAACGTCGCTGGCTATGGAGGAGTGCGGAGTGTAGCAGCTCGGGCACCCCGGGAAGCCACGAGTTCCACGGTAACTGATGCCATGGCTCCTCCAAGCCGCGCTTAGTTCGTTCGCTCGGCCGCTCGCAGCGGGTCGCACCTACCCGCCACCTGGGCTGGCTCATCGTCCCGGGCTGCCGGCTGGAGGGTGGCGCGGAAGATCGGCTCCGAACTGCAGCCGCGCCAGCTCTCCATAGAGCCCACCCCGGGCCAGCAACTCTGTGTGTGTCCCCTGGCCGACGATCCGCCCGTCCTGCAACACCACGATCCGGTCCGCCCGCAGCACCGTGGCCAGACGATGGGCGATCACCAGGGTGGTGCGCTGGGCCATCAGCCGCTCCAGCGCCTGCTGGATCAGCTGCTCGCTTTGCGAATCCAGCGCGCTGGTGGCCTCGTCCAACAGCAGCACCGGGGCGCGGCTGAGCAAGGCGCGGGCGATGGCGATGCGTTGCTTCTGCCCGCCGGACAGGCGCACGCCCCGCTCGCCCAGGAAGCTGTCGTAGCCTTCCGGCAAGGCGGCAATGAAGGCGTGGGCCTCGGCGGCGCGGGCGGCGGCCTCCACCTCCTCGTCGCTGGCCTCCAGGCGGCCGTAGCGGATGTTGTCGCGGGCACTGGCGCCGAAGATCACCGGGTCCTGGGGCACCAGCGCCAGCTGCTCGCGCAGGGTCTTCAGGGGCAGATCGCGCAGGTCCACACCATCCAGGCTCACGCGGCCCCGCTGCGGGTCGTAGAAGCGCAGCAACAGCTGCAGCACCGTGCTCTTGCCGGCACCGGACGGCCCCACCAGGGCGATGGTCTCGCCGGGAGCGATGCGCAGCTTGAAATCCGCCAGGGCGGGGGTTTCCGGGCGGGACGGATAGGCAAAGCCGACGCCGTCGAAGGCGATCTCGCCGCGCCCGGCCAGGGGCGGAGATTCCGCGGGCTCGGCGAGCCGGCTGCGGGTCGCCAGCAGCTCGCCGAGCCGCTCCGCGGCCCCGGCCGCGCGTTGCACATCGCCCCACACCTCCGAGAGGGAACCCACGGAGCCGGCGGCGATGACCGCGTAGAGCACGAATTGCCCCAGCTCACCGCCGCTCATCTGGCCGTCGATGACCGCCCGCGCCCCCAGCCACAGCACCACCGCGATGGCGGCGAACACCAGCAGGATGACGATGGCCGTGAGCAGGGCGCGAGCCCGGGTGCGGCGCACCGCCGCCGCCAGGGCCGCCAGCACGGCGCCCCTGAAGCGCCCCTGCTCGTAGGGTTCGCGGGCATGGGCCTGGACGGTATGGATGGCGTTGATGGACTCCCCGGCCAGGGCATTGGTGTCGGCGATCCGGTCCTGACTGCGACGCGAGAGCCTTCGCACCTGGCGGCCGAACACCACGATGGGCAACACCACCAGCGGGATCACCAGGGCGATCATGCCCGCCAGGCGCGGGCTGGTGAGGCCCAGCAGGGCCGAGGCGCCGGCCAGCATCAGCGCACTGCGCAGCGCCACCGAGGCACTGGAGGCCAGCACGGTCTGCACCAGCTCCGTGTCGGTGGTCAGCCGCGAGAGCAGCTCCCCGGTGCGGGTGGTCTCGAAGAAATAGGCATCGAGCCCGAGCAGGCGCCGGTAGACGGCCTGACGGATATCGGCCACTACCCGTTCGCCGAATACCGTCACGGCGTAAAACCGTGCCGCGGTGGCCAGCGCCAGCACCACGGCCACGGCGAACAGCCCGAGGAAGTATCGGTCGATGCTGGCGGCGTTCTCCGCGGCGAAGCCCGAATCGATCACCATCCGGAACGCCACCGGCAGCGCCAGGGTGGCCGCCGCGGCGGTCAACAGAGCCAGCACCGCCACCACCAGCAAGCGGCGGTGCGGGCGGATGAAGGGCAACAGAGGTCGCAGGGCGGACGCGGTCATGGCAAGGATAAGGCCCCCGGGGCGTTGGCGGCCGGCTAGCCCCGGCCGAAGACGTTGCGCGACAGATACGTAATGGCCTGCAAAAGCGCCCCTTGGCGCCAGAGGGGGTCGTTGGGCATGTCATTGGCCTACAACGACAAAGGCCCCGAGCGTTTCCGCTCGGGGCCTTGTCTTGATTGGCGTCCCCAGGGGGAGTCGAACCCCCGTCGCCGCCGTGAAAGGGCGGTGTCCTGGGCCTCTAGACGATGGGGACATGTGCCTGTACGTCGTCGTACAGCACGGCGCGCATCTTATGATCGGCGCCCTGCCCTGTCAAGCGTCGTTTGGCATTTTTCCGCGCAAGCCGGTGATACACTCCAATCAGTCGTCACCATCAAACCAAGAAGCCCATGCGCCGACACAAGCCTGAAGCCCCCCTGACCGACGTCGAATTGCAGGCCCTGAAGCTTGCGCGCGATCCGTTCCTCACCGAGCACGAGGAACTGATGGCCGAAGACCCCACCCTGCTCACCCAGCGCCATACCCTGCTCAACCTGCTACGCCACGGCGAGCACCTGGTGCTGCTCCACGGCGAGGCCGGCACGGGCAAGAGCCACTTCCTGCGCAGCCTCCCCGCCTGGCAGGGCGAGACTCTGCGCTGCGTGAGGCTGGTGGCCCGCTCCTCCACCACTCTGGAGGAAATCCTCGCCGAGACGCTGCTGACCCTGGAGCTCGCCTCGGCCGAGGATACGCTGGACACTCAACAGGCCGCCCAGCGCCTGGGGGCCATGAGCCAGGAAGGGCTACGGCCCGCCCTGCTGGTGGACGACGCGGAGCAACTCGACGATACGACCCTGGATGAGCTGCTGCGCCTGTGGCGCGGCGAGGCGGAACCGATCTTCGGGCTGCTGCTCGCCTGCGGCGACGCGGAATTCGCCGACGCCCTGCCCGACCGGCTGGACGATCCGAGCCTGGTGCACCGCCAGGGCTTCTACCCCTGGACCGCGGAACAGAGCCGGAGCTTCCTGCTCCAGGCGCTCGCCGGTGCCGGCGGGGAACAGATCCTCTCGGAGGGCGAGCTTGAACGCGCCGCGGAGAGCGCCGATGGCCGACCCGCGCGGCTGATCGGTGCCGGACGCACGCTGCTGCGCCAGAAAGCCACACGCGCCGCCAAGGGCAACAAGGCCAAGGCCGGCACGGCGTCCGTGGCCGGAAGCGGGGCCGCACGCCAGGCGGGCACTTCCCCCCGTCGCCGCTGGGCGCTGCCCGCCCTGCTCGCGGGGGCGGCCGCGCTGAGCGCCCTGGCCTTCACGGTGCTGATGCCCCGCGGCGAGGATGACGCCCCGGGCCAGGTGGAAACCCTGACGCTGCCCCCTCGCGCCGCCCAGGCCTCCGCCGGCGACGAGAACACCCCCTACGGCCTGAAACTGCCCCAGCGCTACGATTACGACCGCAAGAGCGGCCGGCCCGCCGCCAGCGCCCCCATCAGCCGCGGCGCCCGCAACGACGGCGGCCAGGCGGACAGCACGACCGACACGACCGACACGACCGACACGACCGACACGACCGACACGACCGACACGACCGACACGACCGCCACCGCAGCAGCCGCGCAAGCCGAAGCGGCCGAGGCGTCCGGCCCGGGCACTGTGTCCACCACCGCGCCGGCCAGCACCACGCCTTCCGCCGATCCATCCGCCGGCACGCCAACCCACGCCGAAGTGCCGGGCACGAGCCACGTGAGCGCCACGGCCGGAGACGCCGCGGCCAGTGCCGCTCAGACGGTGCTCCGAGAGTCGCGAAGCGCGCCGGACACGGATACCGACCTCACGCCCGAAACCCGCGATGCCCGGGCGGCTGCCGCCGATACCGGCCAAGAGGCCGACACGGATAAGCTGCGCCCGCGATCCGGCGACTCCCCTGAAACCGCCCGGCAAGCCGCCGGCTGGTCCGTCGCCAACGCCCTGCGCCACGGGGCCGACTGGCTGCAACGCCAGCCCGGCGAGCATTACACCATTCAACTGCTGGGCGCTGCGCAGGCCGAAACCGCCGAGCGCTTCATCCGTCGCCACGGCCTGGAGCAACGCAGTGCGCTGCTGAGAACCGAGCGCAACGGCGCGCCCTGGTACGTGGTGCTCAGCGGCCAGTACTCCAGCGCCCAGTGGGCGCGGGCGGGCATCCAGCGGCTGGACCCGGCGCTGCGCGAAGCAGGCCCCTGGATACGCCAGCTGCGGGCCCTGCGTGTGAAAACCCCGCAAGGCTGAGGCCGCGCCCATGCGCCTGGACCTCAACACCCCGCTGCAACTGGAACTGCCCGCCGCCCGCGCCGGCTCGCCGCCGGCAAAGCTGGAAAACGGTCAGACCCTGCAGGCGCGGGTGGAACAGCAGGGCGAGCGCTTGCTGCTGCGGGTGGCCGGGCGCCAGCTCCCCGCACCCGCGAACAGCGGCCTGAAAGCCGGCCAACTGGTGCAACTGCGGGTGGAACAGCAGGCCGAGCGCACTCTGCTTACCCTGGTGGAGCAGGCCGGCACCCGCAACAGCCGCGAGCTGCTGCAACAGGCCCTGCGCCAGCTCCTGCCCCAGCAAGGCAGCCGCACGCCTCTCAACACCCCCGCCCAGGCCCTCGCCGCGGCCCAAGCCGAAACCACGCAGCTGCCCGCCCCCCTGCAACAGGCCCTGAACGCGCTGCTCAGCGCCCTGCCCCGGGCCTCGGACCTGCAAAACCCGCAGGGCCTGCGACAGGCCCTGCAGCACTCGGGGCTCTTTACCGAAAGCAGCCTCGCCCGCCCCCGGCCGGGGCAGAGCCTGGGCCAGGACCTGAAGGCCACCGCCCTGCGCCTGATGCTGCAACTACAGCCCGGCAAGGGCGGCGGCGGTACACCCGGCGGCGCCGCCGCACCCACCGCGGATCTTGCCCTGTCGCTGCTCACGCAGACCGAGCACCTGTTGAGCCGGCTGCAGCAGCTGCAGGTACACAACGCCGGCGCCGAGACCGGGCGGCTGGACCTGGCGGTGGAACTGCCCCTGCGCCACGACCAGGGCCTGGACCTGCTGCAGCTGCGCCTGCGCCAGGAGGACGAGGCGCCGGCGGGGGACGCGGACGGCGGGCGCGAGGCGGACACCGAGGACGGCGCCCGGCCCATCAGCATCCAGGTGGCTTTCCGCTTCGAGGGGCTGGGCCCGGTGCAGGCGCGGCTGCGCCTGCGCGGCGAGCACGTCAGCGCGAGCTGGTGGGCCGAGCGGGCGGAAACCGCCGCCCTGTTCCAGACCCATCAGGCGCGGCTGCGCACCCAACTCGAAGGCCTGGGTCTGACCGTGGACGCCCTGGGCCTGCAAAGCACCCGCCCGCCCGGGCCGCTGGACGATCTGCACCGTGATGCCCGGGGGCTGCTGCATGAAAAAGCGTGAACCGCGCCTGATCGAGGAACGCAAGCTCGCCGTGGCCCTGCGCTACGACGGTGAGGGCGCGCCCCGGGTCACCGCCAAGGGCGCGGGAGAGCTGGGCGAGCGGATCATCAAAGTGGCGGAGGAGCACGGGGTGCCGCTGCGGGCCAATCGGGAACTGGTGGGCTTGCTGGCGCAACTGGAGCTGGATCAGCAGATCCCGGAGGTGCTCTACCGGGTGGTGGCGGAGATCATCGCCTATGCGTACTGGGTAAAGAGCCGGGAGCCGACGGCCACTACCGGCGAGGACTGAGACTCAGTCCTGCAGTTCCTTGTGCAAGAGCACCACCAGGTCCGCTTCCACCTGGCTGAGTCCGCAGGTCTCCATGATCTCGGCGGCACTGGTGCCCCGACGGGCCATACGGATAGCCTGGTTGAAGGCCGCCCCCCCGCCGCCACCCTCGGTGGCCAGTTGTTCCATGCGCTCACGCAAACGCGCCATGTCGCTTTCCACCCGCGCCAGGTGCTCGCCCTGGCCGCGCGCCCCGGCGGACAGGCCCTGGAAGGTCTCCCCTACCTGGTTCACCCGCTGCTCGGCGCGCTGCAGCCGCGCGCCCAGCGCCGCGATGCGCCGCCCCTGCCACAGGCACAGCATCAGGGCCGCCACGGCGATGAGCAGGGCGATCAGGGTGAGGGGCTCGAACATCATGCGTAATCATCCACCAGTGGCGGCTCGTCGTCCCGCCGATCGGCTTGATCGTCAGTCAGGCCGCTGTCTTGTTTCTTCGGTGCCGGCGGCGCTCGCTCGCGCCCGCCCTCCCGCCGGCTGTCCGGATCGGGCGGCAACCGCCCCGGGGGCAGGGCAGGCCGTATGGGGTCCAGTTCGGCCATGGCCGCGGTGCGTGAGTGGGCCGGTCACATCTGCGCGACTTCGGCCCACTCCTCCTTGGTCAACAGCTTGTTCACGTCCACCAGGATCAACAAGCCTTCCTGTCGGCTGACCACACCGTAAATATACCGCGCCGATTCCTCGTTACCGACATTGGGGGCGGTGTCCACCTCGGTCTCGCTGACCTCCACCACTTCAGTGACGCTGTCCACCAGGATGCCGGCGATCTGGTCATTGGCCTCGATTACCACCACCCGGCTGCTGGCCTCGGCGTCCTGGTGGCTCAGGCCGAAGCGCATGCGGGTGTCGATGACCGTGACCACATTGCCGCGCAGGTTGAGAATGCCCATGACGAAGGGCGGTGCGCCGGGCACCGGGGCGATCTCGGCCATGGGCAGCACTTCCTGCACCTGCATGACGTTGATGCCATAGGTTTCGTTGTCCAGGTTGAAGGTCACCCACTGGGTGACACGCCCCTGGTCCTGCTGCTGTTCCTCGGCCATGTTGGCCTCCCTGTTGGAGTATACGCTTGTATAGGTTATCGGTCGGGAGCGGTGGTTTCTTTAGGGTTTCGGGCCCGCGGCGCCCGCGTGAAGCCGGCGGGCGAGAACCCGGGGCCGCCTCAATTGCCTCGCCCCAGCATATCCGCGAAGGCCTCCGTGTCCATGAGAGCGCACAGATGCCCCAGCACCGTCCCCGCCAGCCAGGCGCGCTTGCCGCGCTGTTGGCGCCATTTCACCTCGTCCGGCCCGAGCCGCACCACCTGGCCGATACTGGTGCAGGCCAGCCCCCAGCGGCCGTCGCCGACGATCAGGATGTGCTTGTCTTCCACGCCTTCGCGTTTGTCCGCGGGCAGCACCAGCTCGGCGGTATCCACCACCCGCACGTTGCGCTCGCGGTAGCGGAACAGGCCGTGGCACCACTCAGGCTGATTGGGCATGGCGCGGATCTCCTCGGACCAGGGCACCACGCTGTGCAGCTTCACCAGCGGCACCGCCAGGCGCAGGCCGCCCACCTGGAAGAGCAGCGCCTGGAAGTCCGGCTCGGCCCACGTCGGATGCGGGCGCTCCTCCACAGCCTCGGGCGCCGTCTCCGGCTCGATGGCCGCCGCGGGCGGCGCTGGCGGTTCCTCCACCGCCGGGGGCGCCTCGGCCTGCAGTGGCGTCAGCGGCTCCGCCGCAGGCACCTCCACGTCCGAGGCGGGCCGCAGGACGGTTTCCCGTCCCACTTCTCGCAGCACCGGTGGCGCGGGCGGGGCCTCCGGCGGTTTCTCGGGGGCAGTGGTGCTCGGCGCCGGTTCATCCGCGTAGTCTTCGGGAATCTCGCGCAGCAGACCGTCCAGATAGCTGAGGACCGCCTCGCGCTGGTCCACCAGCAGTTCCTTGCGCTCGGGCCGGTTGCTCATGGCGCCACCTGATGTTCGTCTTCGCCCGCCTGCTCGGGCAGCAATTCATGCAGCAGCCGCCGGTAGGCCTGGCTGCCCCGGCTCCAAGGGTGGGAGACGGTCAGCGGCCGGCCGCTGCGGCTGGCCTCCCGAAACTGGGTGTCCACCGGGATCGTGTCGTTCCACAGGTGCTCGGGGTAACGCTCGCGCAGCTCCCGCAGGGCCTCCACCGAGGCGCGGGTGCGGCGGTCGAACAGGGTGGGCACGATCCGATAGGGCAGCTCGCTGTGGCGCGAGCGCTGGATCATCGACAGTGTGGTGAGCATGCGCTCCAGGCCCTTGAGTGCCAGAAACTCGGTCTGGGTGGGAATCAACAACTCCTGGCAGGCGGCGAGCGCGTTGACCATCAGCACGCCCAGCATCGGCGGGCAGTCCAGGAAGGCGTATTCGTAGCGGTCCGAGAGGCTGCCCAGGGCCTTGCGCAGAATCAGCCCCTTGCCGCTGCGCGTGCCCAGCTGCCGGTCCAGGGTGGCCAGCGCGGTGGAAGCCGGCAACAGGGAAAGCCCCGGAACGCCGGTATCGCGCAGCAGCATCTGGGCCACTTCCCCTGCGCCGTCGGCGGCGAACAGGTCGTAGATGCTGGGCTCCACGGTCTCGGGGTCGAAGCCGAAGTAGCTGGTGAGCGAGCCGTGGGGGTCCAGGTCCACCAGCAGCACGCGATGTCGCCGCTGGGCCAGCAGCCCGGCCAGGCTCACGGCGGTGGTGGTCTTGCCCACACCGCCTTTCTGGTTTGCGACGGTCCAGACTTTCATGGCGTTCAACCGATCTTGGCCAGTTCGCCGCCGACCTCGGCAAGCGGCAGCACCCGGTCACTCAGGCCGGCCTTGGCCACGGCGCCCGGCATGCCGTAGATCACGCTGCTGGCCTCGTCCTGGGACCACACCCGGGAGCCGGTCTGTTTGAGCAGCCGCGCACCCTCGCAGCCATCGGCGCCCATACCCGTGAGCACCACGCCCAGCACCCGACCCGGGCAGGCCTTGGCCGCCTCGGCGAAGGCGATGTCCACGCTGGGCTTGTAGAACTGCTCGGGACCGGCTTCGAACAGGCGCACATTGAGCTTGTCGCCAAAACCTTTCAGGCCCATCTGCAGGCCACCCGGGGCGAGCAGCGCGGTGCCCGGCCGCAGGGCGTCGCCGTCAGCGGCCTCGCGCACCTTGATGGCGCACAGATCGTTGAGCCGCTCGGCGAAGGCCTTGGTGAAGCTGGCCGGCATGTGCTGGATCAGCAGAATCGGCAGGGGGTAGGTGGCGGGCAGCTTGCTGAGCACCTGCTGCAGGGCCACCGGGCCGCCGGTGGAGGCGCCGATGACCAGCAGCCGCACCTGACCGGGGCGGATGCGAGACGCCGCGGAAGTCGCGAGCGGGCTGGGTGCGAAGGCCGCCGGGGCCGGCCGGCGCGCCACGGGGGCGGGCTCCGGGATACCCGGGCGTGGGCCGCGCGCCGAGAGCGGCGCCGGGCGCGATCGCGGAATCCCCCCCGCGCCCAGCCCCTTGACCCGGTCCTGCAGCAGGCGCTTGACCTGTTCGGTGTCGGCGGAAATATCGGCAAAGCGCTTGGGCAGGAAATCCGCCGCGCCCGCATCCAGCGCGTCCAGGGTGGACTGGGCCCCGTCGTAGGTGAGCGAGGAGAACATCAGAATCGCCGTGGGCCGAACGCGCATGATCTCGCGCACCGCGCTGATGCCGTCCATCTCCGGCATCTCGATGTCCATGGTGATCACATCCGGGCGCAGCGCCTGAGCCTGCCGCACGGCCTCGCGGCCGTTGGCCGCCTCCCCCACCACCTCGAGGGCGGGGTCGGCCTGCAACATGTCGCGGATGCGCCGGCGGAAAAAGCCGGAATCATCCACCACCAGGACCCGTATGCTCACCGCTTGTTAACCTCCAGTACTGGCCCGCGCTTACATGCGCGTGCCGTAGGCCTTGATGAGGCTGGGAATGTCCACGATCAGGGCAATCCGGCCATCGCCGGTGATGGTGGAGCCGGCCAGGCCCGGCAGACCGTGCAGCATGGCGCCCAGCGGTTTGATCACCACCTCTTCCAGGCCGATGACCTCGTCCACCACGAAGCCCACCGCCTGGTTGCCCATGACCACGGTGACCACCTGGCGCTCATCGCCCAATTCCTGCTCGTCGTGCTCGCGCACCACCGGGTCGCCCTGGTGGCCCAGCCAGCGCTCCAGGAAGAACAGCGGCATGGCCTTGCGGCGCACCATCACCACCAGGCGCCCGTCCACCACGTTGGTGCGGTTCTCCTGCAGTTCGAAGATCTCCCGCACCACCGACATGGGCAGGGCGAACTTGCGGTCCTGCACCTTGACCATGAGGGTGGGCAGGATGGCGAGCGTCAGCGGCACCTTGATGCGGAAAGTGGTGCCCCGGCCCAGCTCCGAATCGATGTCGATGGTGCCGTTGAGCTGCGAGATGCGCGTCTTCACCACGTCCATGCCCACACCGCGCCCGGAGATGTCGGAGATCTCGGCCTTGGTGGAGAAACCGGGCAGGAAGATCAGGTTGTAGCAGTCGTGCTCGTCCAGGCGGTTGGCGGATTCCTGATCCATCAGGCCCTTCTCCACCACCTTGCGCCGGAGCATTTCCGCATCCATGCCCTTGCCGTCGTCGCTGATGATCAACAGGATGTGATCACCCTCCTGCTCGGCGGAGAGCAGCACCTTGCCGACCCGGGACTTGCCGGTCATCTCGCGGTCCGCGGGCTCCTCGATGCCGTGGTCCACGGAGTTGCGCACCAGATGGATGAGCGGGTCGGCCAGGGCCTCGACCAGGTTCTTGTCCAGGTCGGTGTCCTCGCCGCGCATCTCCAGGTCGATGTGCTTGCCCATGTTGCGGGCCAGATCGCGGATCAGGCGCGGGAAGCGGCCGAAGACCTTCTTGATCGGTTGCATGCGGGTCTTCATGACCGCGCTCTGCAGGTCGGCGGTGACCAGTTCCAGGTCCCCCACCGCGGCGCCCAGGTGCTCGTCGGCGAGTTGGCCGCGCAGGGTCGACAGGCGGTTGCGCACCAGCACCAGCTCGCCCACCAGGTTCATGATGTCGTCGAGCTTGGCGGTATCCACCCGCACGGTGGTGTCGCCCTTGGGGCCGGCCTTGCGCTGCTCGGCTTCGGCGGGCGCCGCGTCGGGCTTCGCCGGCGACTGCGCCTTGGCCACGGGCGCCGTCGATCCGGCCGCCGGCGGCTGGGACGGCGCCTGGTCGGCGGCCTGGCCCGCGCTCTTGCCCTGGCTACCGGCGGCCGGCGCCTTGGGCTCGGGGGCCTTGCCCTTGCCGTGCAGGTCATCGAGCAGGGCTTCGAATTCGTCGTCGGTGATTTCGTCCGAAGAGCCGCTCGCCGCGGGCTTTTCCGGCGTTTTCGGCGGCGCCGCCGCGCCCTTGGGGCCGCCCGGGCCGTGCAATTCGTCCAGCAGCGCCTCGAACTCTTCTTCGCTGATCTCGTCGGCCGAGCCCTTGGCCGCCGGCTTGTCGGCGGGCGGAGGCGGCTCGACGGGCTTGGCCGCCCCGGCCTTTTCCGCTTCCAGCGCGTCCAGCAGCGCCTCGAATTCCTGGTCGCTGATATCATCGCCGCCGCCCTGGGCGGGGGGCGTATCCGCAGGCAGCGCCTCGGCGGCGGGCGGCGCCTCGGCGTCGGGCACGTTCAGCCGATCCAGCATCGCCAGCAGTTCCGGCGAGGCCGGCTGCGGGTCGCCGCCGTTCTCGATGGTGCCGAATTGCTCGATGACCACATCCAGCGCCTTGAGCACCGTGTCCATCAGGTCGGCGGTAACGGCCTTCTCACCGCTGCGCAGCAGATTGAACAGGTCCTCGGTGCGATGGCACACCTCCACCAGCGGGTCCAGCGCGAGAAAACCCGCGCCGCCCTTGATGGTGTGAAACCCGCGGAAGACGGCGTTCAGCAAATCCTTGTCCTGGGGCCGCTGTTCCAGCTCGACGAGCTGCTCCCCCAGGGCGTCGAGGATTTCCCGGGATTCGACCAGAAAGTCCTGAACAATATCGTCTTCGATGTCGATGGCCATGCGCGAACCTCTAGAAGCCTAGACTGGACAACAGATCGTCCACCTCGTCCTGACCCTGGACGACGCCCACATCGTCCTTGCCGGGAATGGCGGGACCCTCCGCCTTGATTCTGTCTTCTTGGGTATCGGCAGCTTTCGGCTTTTCACTAGCCCCTGCCCTCTCCGGCTTGCCCGCAAGCGCGACCAGTTGCACCAGCTTGCTTTCCATTTCCTGCACCAGGTTGATCACCCGGCGGATGATCTGGCCGGTGAGATCCTGGTAATCCTGGGCCATCAGGGCCTCGGTGAGGCTGCTGTTGAGCGCGCCGCTCTTGGCGTCGACAAAGCCCAGATACTCTTCCAGCTCCCGGCTGAGCTCCCGGAACTCGTCCACCGAGAGCTCTCGGCGGCGAAAGCGACTCCACTGCTCGTTGAGCTCCCGGGACTTGCCGGAGATCTCGTCCACCAGCGGCATGCTCTCCTCGATGGCGGTGAGCGTGCGGTGCGCCGCCTGATCGGTCATGGTGATGACGTGGTTGAGCCGGTCGCGGGCGTCGGGGATCTCGCTGGAGACCATGCTGGAAAGCCGGGTGTCCTCACGAAAGGACTTGATGGACTCGTGCAGCTCGCGAGTGAGCATGCCGAGTTCCTTGTAGAGCTCGGTCTCGCGCAGCTGCGTGAGCTCATCGACGATGCCTTCGGCGTCCTTCATCTCGCCTGCCTCCAGGGCAGCGATGAGACCGCGGGCAAGTTCCAGGTATTCCCGGTTGGGGAAGACCTCCAGGGGCTTCTTGTCGGCCATGACTCAGCCCTCCAGGCGTTCGAAGATCTTGTCGATCTTCTCTTTCAGGGTGGCCGCGGTGAAGGGCTTGACGATGTAGCCGTTCACCCCCGCCTGGGCCGCTTCGATGATCTGCTCGCGCTTGGCCTCGGCCGTGACCATCAGAATGGGCAGGCTTTGCAGATCCGGGTCGGCGCGGACTTCCTTCAACAACTGGATACCGGTCATGCCCGGCATGTTCCAGTCGGTGACCAGAAAATCGAAACCGCCCTTTTTCAGGATGGGCAAGGCCGTATTGCCGTCATCCGCTTCGGCGGTGTTGGTAAAGCCCAGATCCCGCAGCAGGTTCTTGATGATCCGACGCATCGTGGAAAAGTCATCCACAATGAGGATCTTCATGTTCTTGTCCAATGGCACCGTCTATCCCCTCTTTGACTTACCTGACCCAATCGGCCAGATGCTTGCGCAACTTGAGCATGATGCGTCCGTGTATCTGGCTGACGCGGGATTCGCTCACCCCGAGCACCGCGCCGATCTCCTTGAGGTTCAACTCCTCATCGTAATACAGAGCCATCACCAGCTGCTCGCGTTCGGGCAGCTCGGCGATGGCCTCGGTCAGATCCTGGCTGAAGCCGGCTTCCTGCAGCTGCGCGAGCGGCCCCAGGCCCTCGTCGCCGCGCTCTCGGCCCGCGTCCGAATCTTCGTCGTCTATGCTGAACACCCGGGCGTTGGCCACGTCCTGGAGGATGCGATGGTATTCCTCCAGGCCGATGCCCATGGCTTCGGCCACCTCGGCATCCCGCGGCTCGCGCCCCAGCAGATTCTCCAGCTCGTGGATGGCTTCCGCCACACCGCGGCCCTTGCGATGCACCGAGCGCGGCGTCCAGTCCAGACGACGGATCTCGTCGAGCATGGCGCCGCGGATGCGTATACCGGCATAGGTCTGGAAGCTCGCCCCCTGGCTGGCATCGTAGTGCCGCGCCGCCTCCAGCAGGCCGATCATGCCCGCCTGGATCAAGTCCTCCAGCTGCACGCTGGGGGGCAAGCGATTCATCAGGTGGTGGGCGATGCGCTTGACCAGGGGCGCATGGCGCACCACCACGTCGTTATCGCCCTGCTGCTCCACCTCGTTGTACATGGCGTGCCCGATCATCAGACTACCTCCCCCATGTCGGCGCTGTACTGGATCAGGCGCTCCACGAAGAATTCCAGATGCCCCTCGGCGGCCGTGGGCAGGGGCCATTTGTCCACCCGCCGGGCCAGCTCCACGAAGGCGCGCCCGGCGGGGCTGCCGGGGAAGGTGGCGCTGACGGCTTTCTGACGCTGCACCGCGCGGCGCAGGGCATCGTCCTCGGGCACGGCACCGGCGTAATCCAGCGTCAGGTCCAGGAAGCGGTTGGTGGCCGCGGCCAGCTTGGCGTGCAGCGCCTGGCCTTCCGCCGGGCTGCGCACCCGGTTGGCCACCACGTGGAAGCGCTCCACCCCATGGTCCTTGCTCAACACCTTGCACAGGGCATAGGCGTCGGTGATGGACGAGGGCTCGTCGCAGACCACCACCATCACGTCCCGGGCCGCCCGGGCAAAGCTCACCACGCCGTCGGAGATGCCCGCGGCGGTGTCCACGATCAGGTAGTCCAGGTCGTGATTGAGTTCGCTGAAGGAGCGGATCAGCCCCACATGCTCGGCCGGGTCCAGCTCGGCCATGCGCTGGGTGCCGGAGGAGGCGGGCACGATCCAGATGCCCTCCGGGCCCTGCAGCAGCACCTCTTCCAGGGTGGCGCTGCCGTCTATCACATGGGAGAGGTTGTGCTTGGCCGAAAGCCCCAGCTGCACGTCCACATTGGCCAGCCCCAGGTCGGCGTCGAACAGCATCACCTTTCGGCCCAGACGCGACAGGGACACGGCCAGGTTGACGGAGACGTTGGTCTTGCCCACGCCGCCCTTGCCGCTGGTCACCGCGATGACCTTGACTGGTTTCGGATTTGCCATGCGTCTCAATCCCGCCGCCTGATCCATGCCGCCGCCCTCAGCCCACATGGCCCGCACCGCTGAGAGTGAAGGCCAGCGTCTCTTCGTCGGATTCCTCGCGATAGCGCTGGACCAGTTCCTGTAATTGTTCGATCAGTCTATCACTGCGTGCCGGCTGCAGGTCCTCCGGCACACGCTGGCCGGTGCCGAGATAGGCCAGCGGCAGCTGATAGCGCAACACCGCGGTGACGACGCCGCCAAGGCTGGTGGCCTCGTCCAGCTTGGTGACGATGCAGCCCACGGGCTTGACCTTGCGAAAGGCCCGCACGGTCTCGGACAAGGCCGCCAGCTGGCTGTTGGCCGAGACCACCAGATACGGGCGCAGGGCCAGCTTGCGATCGGCCAGGGCCTGGAGCTGCTCGTTCAGGCGCATGTCGCGCTGGCTCATGCCGGCGGTGTCCACCAGCACCAGGCGCTTGCCCTTCAATTCGCCGAGCACCCGCTCCAGCTCCTGGGAGTTGGCGGCGGTGTGCACCGGCACGCCGAGGATGCGGGCGAAGTTGCGCAGCTGGTCCTGGGCGCCGATGCGGAAGTTGTCGGTGCTCACCAGGGCCACCGCATTGCGGCCATGGCGCAGGGCGTAGCGGGCGGCGAGCTTGGCCACGGTGGTGGTCTTGCCCACCCCGGTGGGGCCTACCACGGCGACCATGCCGCCCTGCTCCAGGATATCGTCGCCGGTGACCGGCAGATGCTTGGCGATGATGGCCATGGCCTGGGTCCAGGCCCGCGCCGGGTCATCGTACTCGCCCAGCCGGTCGGCCAGCTTGCGGCAGACATCCGAGCCCAGCCCCAGCTCGTTGAGGCGTTTCAACATTTCCGCGCGCACCGGCTGGCGCTGGCCCTGCTTGCCCCATTCCATGAGGGTCATCTGGCTCTCGAACAGGGAGCGCAGGGTCTTCAGCTCATCGCGCATGGCCTGCATGGCCGGATCCTGGCTCCACTCGATGCGGGTAGCCGCCGGACGCGGGCGCTCGGCGGCGGGCTCGGGCGTGGGCGCCGGTTCCGGGGCCGACTCGGGCTCGGCGGCGGCGAAGGACAAGCCCTCGTCCAGATCGTCGTCTACGCGGATGTCGAGTTTCCGGCGCAGGGGACGGGATTCCGGCGCCTGGGCGGCGCTGCGCGCCAGAGTTTCGGCGAAGCTGCGCGGGCTGGGCGTGGCCGGCGCGCTGGGCGGCGTCTGGCGCTCCTGGCGAGCCAGGGCCTCTTCCACGGCGCGCTCGTCGTAGTCGATGGCCGAGATCACTTCCACGCCGCCATCCACCTTGCGGCTGGAGAGGATGGCCGCCTGGGGGCCGTGCTCCTCGCGCACCTTGCGTATCGCCTGACGCATATCCTGGGCAAAGATGCGTTTTATTTTCATAACCTTACCCTTGTTCCCCTGCTGTTATCGCGCCGTCCCGACCTGGGGCTGCTGGCCCACGCTGGAGACGATTCGAACCTGTTTGTCGTCGGGCACCTCGTTGTACGAGAGCACGTGCAGATTGCCGATGCTGTGCCGGGTCAGCCGGTACAGCCAGCTGCGCAGTTGCGGCGAGGTCAGCAGAATCGCCGGCTGGCCGGCCATTTCCTGACGCTGGGCGTTCTCGGCGAGAGACCGCTGCAGCCGCTCCGCAAGCCCCGGCTCGAAGCCGGCGGCGCCATCGCTGGTGCCTTGTACGGTATCAAGCAATATCTGTTCCAACTGCGGATCCAGGGTCATCACCGGCACCTCGCCGACCATGCCGGCGATGCTCTGCACGATCATCCTTCCGAGCGCCTCGCGCACCGCCATGGTGAGCTGGGCGGGGTCGCGGGTGCGGGTGCCCTGCTCCGCCAGGGTCTCGACGATGCTGCGCATATCGCGAATGGGCACACGTTCCTCGAGCAGGTTCTGCAGCACCTTCACCACCACCGACAAGGGCAGCGTATCCGGCACCACCTCGGCTACCAGCTTGGGCTGGCTCTGGGCCAGCTGGTCCAGCAGCTTCTGCGCTTCCTCGTGGCCCAGCAGCTGATGGGCGTGGGTCTGAATGACCTGGCTCAAGTGGGTCGCCACCACGGTGCTGGCGTCCACCACCGTGTAGCCCAGGGTCTGGGCCTGGTCGCGCTGACCCGCGTCTATCCATACCGCCTCCAGGCCGAAGGCCGGGTCCTTGGTGGGGATGCCCTGCACCTGGCCCGAGACGGACCCCGGGTTGATGGCCATTTCCTTGTTGGGGTAGATCTCGGCCTCGGCCACCGGCACGCCCAGCACACTCAGCCGGTACTGGCTGGGGCCGAGATCCAGGTTGTCGCGGATGTGCACCGGCTGCACCAGAAAACCCAGATCCTGGGAGAGCTTCTTGCGCACGCCCTTGATGCGGGTGAGCAACTGGCCGCCCTGGTTGCGATCCACCAGCGGGATCAGGCCGTAGCCCACCTCCAGGCCGATCACGTCCACCGGCGGCACATCGTCCCAGCTCAGCTCTCGCTGCTCGGCGGGGGGCGCGTCGCCGGCCCGGGGCAGCTCGTCCACCGGCATTTCCAGCGCCTCGTCCTCGGCCTTGCTGCGTTTCGTGGCGACCCAGGCGCCGCTCGCGCACAGCGCGGCCAGCAGCAGGAAGGGCATGTTGGGCATGCCCGGAATGATGCCCAGGAAACCCACCACCCCGGCGGTGACCCAGAGCACCTTGGGGTTGCTGAGGATCTGCGCGCTCACCGCGCCGGACATGTCCTGGGCGGCGGATACCCGCGTGACGATGATGGCGGTGCCGGTGGAGAGCATCAGCGAGGGGATCTGCGCCACCAGACCGTCACCGATGGTCAGCAGGGTGTAGTACTCGAAGGCGGTGCCGGCGGCCATGCCATGCTGCAGCATGCCAATGGCGAAGCCGCCGATGATGTTGATGAACAGGATCAGCACGCCGGCGATGGCGTCCCCGCGGACGAACTTGCTCGCGCCGTCCATGGAGCCGTAGAAGTCGGCCTCCTGGGAGACCTCGGCGCGGCGCTCCCGGGCCTGGTCCTGGGTGATCAGGCCGGCGTTGAGATCCGCGTCGATGGCCATCTGCTTGCCGGGCAGGGCATCCAGGGTGAAGCGGGCGGACACCTCGGAGATGCGCCCGGCGCCCTTGGTGACCACCACGAAGTTGATGATCATCAGGATGCCGAAGACCACGAAGCCCACCGCGTAGTTGCCGCCGATGACGAAGTTGCCGAAGGCCTCGATGACCTGGCCGGCGGCATCGGTGCCGGTGTGCCCTTCCAGCAGCACCACCCGGGTGGAGGCCACGTTCAGCGCCAGGCGCAGCAGGGTGGCGATCAGCAGCACCGTGGGGAAGACGGCGAACTCCAGCGGCCGGGCCACGTACACCGTGACCAGCAGCACCAGCATGGAGAGCACGATGTTGAAGGTGAACAGCATGTCCAGGGCCAGCGCATGCAGCGGGATCACCAGCATCATCAACAGCGCCACCACCAGCAGCGGCGTGCCCAGGCCACGACTGCCGATCTGGCGTACGACGTTCATCACGGCGGTGCTCATGGATCCGCGCTCCCCTGGTCACGCTGGGCGTATTGCTGGAATTCTTCGGGTATGTCCGGGTTCGGCCGCGTGGGCCGCTCGCCCTGGGCGCGGACGGCGCCGCGCAGCTGGTAGATGTAGGCCAGCACCTGGGCGACGGCCAGATACAGCCCGGCGGGGATTTCCTGCTCGAGCTTGGTGGTCCGGTACAGCGCACGCGCCAGCGGCGGCGCCTCGAACAACGGCACCCGGTGCTCGCCGGCGATCTCGCGGATGCGCTTGGCGATCTCGTCCACGCCCTTGGCCACCACCACCGGCGCGCCACCCCCGGCCTGGTCGTATTTCAGCGCCACGGCGAAGTGGGTGGGGTTGGTGACCACCACATCGGCCTCGGGCACCTTCTCCATCATCCGGCCCTGGGCGATCTGCTGCTGCAGCTGGCGGATCTTGCCCTTGACCTCGGGCTTGCCCTCGGTGTCCTTGAACTCGTCCTTGAGTTCCTGCTTTGTCATGCGCAGCTTCTTGGTGTGGGAGTAGATCTGCCAGGGCACGTCCACCGCCGCCACCAGGATCAGCGCCGCCGCCAGGGCGAAGAAGCTGCCGAACAGCAGCTTGGCGGCGAGCGCGACGCCCTCCATCAGCCCGACGGTGCCCAACAGGGCGATATTGTCGCGCAGGCTCCACAGCAACATCGTGCCCACGCCCCCCACCACCAGCACCTTGGCCAGCGCCTTGACCAGATTCATCAGGCCCTGGGGGCCGAAGATGCGCTTGAGCCCCTTCAAGGGGTTCAGCTTCTCCAGCTTCGGCTGCAGGCCCTTGCCGCTGAACACCCACCCGCCCAGCAGCACCGGGGAGAGCAGCGCCACCAACAGCATTACCAGGGCGAAGGGCGCGATCAGCCACAGGCCTTGCGCGACGATGGCGCGCAACTGCTTGAACGGGCCGTCCGGGTCGAAGATCACGGCGCGATCCACCCGCAGGCCCTCGCCGATCAGGTCCATCAAGGAGGCGCCCATATAGGGGCCGAACACCAGCAAGGCGCTCGCGGCGGCGAGCGTCAGCAAAGTGACGTTCAACTCCTGGGATCGGGGGACCTGACCCTTGTCCTTCGCGTCTTGGCGACGTTTGGGCGTTGGGTCTTCGGTCTTCTCCTGTCCGTCCTGGTTCTCTTCGGCCATGGGTGCCTGCCGCTTTATTGACGGGGTTTATGGGCTTTGGGTAGGGATATGCAGGGATCGTGCCTAGTGGGGCGTTTCGGGCAAGAAAGCTTTGGAGGGCTTGGGTGGGAGATTCTGCGACCTGTGGTCATGTCGGGGTTTGGTACGGCTTTCGGCGGCCCACGATTCGGTCCCGGGCTGCGCCCGGGACTACCCTGCGCTTCTCGCCGGAAAGGGGCGAGCAGCCAAACTCGCTACGCCGTCGGCTCCGCTCAGACAAGGCTGCTCGCTGATCCCTTTCCGGCTGCGATGCTCGGCTTCATCGACGGCCGCCGAAAGCCGTACCAAACCCCGGCACCAAACCTCGGACGCGGCCCGCGGGCTGGGAAAGAGCGCGTAGCCGCGATACAACGATGCGGAATCGAGGATCTCCCCGCTACCGTGCGCTGAAAGAAACCAGGTGGATTCAAGATCCCGGATTCGGGACGCTGGCTACACGCTCGGGGAGCCGTGTCCGGGTGGGGCTGCACGGGTTTGTCGGCGCAGCCGAGCACCAGAGGCGTGAGCGGAGCCGAAGGCGTAGCGAGTTCGTGGAGCGCCGCTCACGCTGAGGAGCACAGGGCAATCTGGACGCAGTCCAGACCAAGCCGTGAAACCCGTGCAGCCCCACCCGGACATGGCGGCAACCACCAGGCCCCAAAGCGCACTCTCTCAGTCCCCGCCCCCAAGCGCCGCGAACAATTCCACCCGGTTAAGCAGCCGCAATTGCCGCAACTGCGCCATCCCCTGTTCCGCGCCGAACAGCTCGCGCTGGGCGTCCAGCACTTCCAGGTAGTTGGCGATGCCGCCTTCGTAGCGGCGCTCGGCCAGCGACAGGCGCCGCTGCTGGGCTTTCAGCAGGGCCTGCTGGGCGGCGATCTCGCCATCCAGGCTCGCCAGGGCGTCCAGCGCGTCGGCGACTTCACGGAAAGCCTGCTGGATGCGCTGCTCGTATTCCACCACGGCGATTTCCCGGCGCAGCTCGGCAAGCTCCAGGTTTCGCCGGTTACGACCCCAGTCGAAGATCGGCAGGGTGATGCGCGGCGCGAAGCTCCAGGCCCCGGTGCCGGACTGGAACAGCGCCGAGAGCTCCGCCGAGGCGCTGCCGCCGAAGGCGGTGAGCGTGACGCGCGGGAAGAAGGCCGCGCGGGCGGCGCCGATGTTGGCATTGGCCGCCATCAGCCGCTGCTCGGCGGCGAGGATGTCCGGGCGGCGCTGCAACAGCACCGAAGAGAGGCCCACGGGAACGCCTTCACCCATGCCCTGCCCGCCAAGGCGCTCGGCTTCGGGCAGTTCCGGCGCCGCGTAACCGGTGAGCAGTCCCAGCGCGTTACGCGCCTGGGCATGGCGGCGCCGCAGCGCGCCCAAGGCCACGCGCGCGGATTCCACCAGGGAGCGCGCCTGGGCGCGCTCCAGCGCCGACGCGGCGCCCGCCTGGTAACGCCGCTCCACCAGCTCGAAGGCATCTCGCCGGGTTGTGAGGCTTCGCTCCGCGAGGGCGATCTGCTCGGCCAACAGGCGCTCGGCCAGGTGCGCCCGGGCCACGGCGGCGATCAGCCCCTGACGCGCGGCGCGCTGGGCCTGCTCGGTGGCCAGGTACTCCGCCAGCGCGGCATCGCCGAGGCTGCGCACCCTGCCGAAGAAGTCCAACTCCCAGGCCGACAGGCCCAGGCCCGCTTCATAGCGGCTGGCGGTGTGCGCCTCGCCGCCGCTCGCCAGCGCCGCCGGCGTGCGGCTGCGGCTCAGGCCCGCCTCCGCGTTGAGCGCCGGCCACAATTGGCTGCGCTGCACGCCGTACAAGGCGCGGGCCTGCGCCACGTTCAATTCGGCGCGACGCAGTTCCCGGTTGTGCGCCAGCGCCGCGTCGATCAGTGCCCGCAGCCGCGCATCGCCGAAGAAATCCCGCCAGTCCGGCAAGGCCTCGGCGCTCGCCGGCTGATCGGGCCAGCCGGCGGGCACCGGCGCCTCCGGGCGGCGGTAGTCGGGGCTCAGAGCACAGGCGGAGAGCAGCCCGCCCAGCAGCAGCGCGGAGATGGTTCGCCAGGTCATCACAGGCCGTCCTCCTGGGGGTTCACATGGCTGTGTTCCCGGTCGAATTCTCGCTGGCGGCGGCTGCCGCGGAACAGTCCGCGCACCACCACGTAGAACACCGGCACCAGGAAGACCGCCAGCACGGTGGCGGAAATGATGCCGCCGAACACCGCGGTGCCGATGGCCCGCTGGCTGGCGGAACCGGCGCCGGTGGACAGCACCAAGGGCACCACCCCCATGCCGAAGGCCAGCGAGGTCATGAGGATGGGCCGGAAACGCAGGCGCACCGCCTGCAGGGTGGCGTCCGCCAGGCTGCGCCCCTGGGCCTGCAGGTCCTTGGCGAACTCGATGATCAGGATGGCGTTCTTCGACGACAGGCCGATGATGGCGATCAACCCCACCTTGAAGTACACGTCGTTGGGCAGATCACGCAGGAAGGTGGCCAGCAGCGCCCCCAGTATGCCCAGCGGCACCACCAGCATCACCGCCGCGGGCACCGACCAGCTCTCGTACAGCGCCGCCAGGCACAAGAACACCGCCAGCAGGGAGAGCGCGAACAGGGCCGGGGCCTGGGCGCCGGAGCGCTTCTCCTCCAGCGACTGGCCGGTCCACTCGTAACCGAAGCCCGCGGGCAGCTGCTCCATGAGCCGCTCCATCTCCAGCATGGCTTCGCCGGTGCTGCGCCCTTCCGCCGCGCTGCCGGAAATCTTCAGAGTCGGATACCCGTTGTACCGCGCCAGCTGCATCGGGCCCACCTGCCAATTCACCTCGGTGAAGGCGCCCAGCGGCAGCATTTCCCCGGCGGCGTTGCGCACATGCAGCGCCTGCAGATCCTCGGGCTGCATGCGCCCGGCCGGGTCTGCCTGGACCACCACCTGTTGCTGCCGGCCCAGGTTGGGGAAGTCGTTGACGTAGCTGGAACCGAGCGCGGTACCCAGCACCATGGCGATCTGCTCGAAGGACACACCCAGCGCCGCGGCCACCTCCCGGTCCACGTCCAGGCGCAGCTGCGGCGCATCGGCCAGGCCCTCTGGGCGCACGCCGGAGAGCACCGGGCTTTGGGCCGCCAGGCCCAGCAACTGGCCGCGCGCGGCGAGCAGCGCCTCATGGCCGTGGCCCGCCCTGTCCTGCAGGCGGAAGCTGAAACCGCTGGCGTTACCCAGGCCGCGAATCGGCGGCGGGTTGACGGCAAAGGCGATGGCGTCGCGAATCTGCGAGAACCGGGCGTTGGCCTGGGAGACCACCGCGCCCACCGCCTCGTCCGGGCCGCGCTCGTCCCAGGGCTTGAGCGTCACGTAGCCGAGCCCGGCATTGTCGCCGCGGCCGGAGAAGCTGAAGCCGCGGATCATCAACACGTTCTCCACCGCCGGGTGGCTGCGGTAGAACGCCTCTACCTCTTTGAGCACCGCCTCGGTGCGGATGGCGCTGGCGCCGGCGGGCAGTTGGATATTGGTGATCAGATAGCCCTGGTCCTCCGCCGGGACGAAGGATTCCGGCAGGCGGGAAAACAACAGGCCCGCGGCCACCAGGATCAGCAGATAGACCACCATGAAGCGCCCGCTGCGGCGCAGCATATAGGCGATGCTGCCCTGATAGCGCCGGGTCAGCCGGGAGAAGCCGCGATTGAACCAGCCGAAGAAGCCGCTCTTGGCGTACTGATGCCCGGCCTGCACCGGTTTGAGCAGGGTCGCGCACAGGGCCGGGGTGAGGCTCAGCGCCATCAGCGCCGAGAACAGCATGGAGGCCACCAGGGTGAGCGAAAACTGGCGGTAGATCACCCCCACCGAACCGGCGAAGAAAGCCATGGGGATGAACACGGAGGTGAGCACCAGGGTGATGCCGACGATGGCGCCGGTGACCTGGCGCATGGCCTTGAGGGTCGCCTCCCGGGGCGATAGCCCCTCTTCGCTCATGATCCGCTCGACGTTCTCCACCACCACGATGGCGTCATCCACCAGGATGCCGATGGCCAGCACCAGCCCGAACATGGTCAGCACATTGATGGAGAAGCCCATCGCCAGCATGGTGGCGATGGACCCGAGCAGGGCCACCGGCACCACCAGGGTGGGTATCAAGGTGGCGCGCAGGTTCTGCAGGAACAGATACATCACCAGGAACACCAGGATCACCGCCTCCACCAGCGTCTCCACCACGCCCAAGATGGAGATGCCCACGAAGCGGGAGGTGTCGTTGGGCACGTCGTAGCGCACCCCTTCCGGGAAGTAGCGCGACAACTCGTCCAGCTTGTCCCGCACCGCCTGGGCGGTCTCCAGGGCGTTGCCGGTGTTCGAGAGCTGCACGCCGATGGCGGCGTTGGGGCTGCCATTCAGCCAGGTGCCGTATTGGTAGTTCTGGCCGCCCAGCTCAATGCGCGCCACGTCCCGCAGACGCACCACCGAGCCGTCGGCCTCGGCGCGCAGCAGGATATTGCCGAAGGCCTCGGGGGTGGAGAGCTGCCCGCTGACCACCACGGGCATGACGATGCTCTGGGCGTCGCCGCTGGGCTGAGAGCCCAGCGTGCCCGCCGCCACCTGAGTGTTCTGGCCACGTATGGCCTGCAGCACATCGGCCGGCGTGAGCCGGTAGTTCACCAGTTGATCCGGTTGCAGCCACACCCGCATGGCCCGCTCGGTGCCGAACAGCTGTGCCTGGCCCACGCCGGGGATGCGCTTGATCTCCTCCAGCACGTTGCGGGAAATGTAATCGCCCAGCTCCACCCGGCTGTGGCGGCCGTCGGTGGAAGAGAGCGTAACGAACATCAGGAAGTTGCTGCGGGACTTGGACACCCGCACGCCCAGGCGGGTCACCGGCGCGGGCAGGCGGGACTCCACCCGCTTGATGCGGTTCTGAATGTCCACCTGGGCCAGATCCGGGTCGGTGCCGGTGACGAAGGTGGCGTTGATCTGGGCCATGCCATTGGCCTGGCTTTCCGATCCCACATAGAGCAGGCCGTCGGCGCCGTTGAGCTCCTGCTCGATCAGGCTGACCACGCTCTTGTCCAGGGTCTCGGCATCGGCGCCGGGATAGGTGACGCGGATGTTGATAGTAGGCGGGGCGATGTCCGGGTACTGGGACACGGGCAGCTGGCCGATGGCGAGCAACCCGGCCACCATGATGAACAGGGCAATGACCCAGGCGAAAACGGGCCGGTCGGTGAAAAAGCGTGCCATGCCTCAGCCTTGCCCGGTCGCGGGCGGCGTGGCGGAGGCCGCGGGCGCCTTCCAGGGGACGGTGCGCACTTCGGCCTTGGGCCGGACCTTCTGCAGCCCTTCAACGATGATCACATCACCCGCCGTCAGGCCGGATTCGATCAACCAGCGATTGTTCCGGGCGTGTGACACGCTCACCGGATGCTGTCGGGCGCGGTTGTCGGCGTCCACCCGCCAGACATAGGCCTCGCCGCCGCTGTCGCGCAGCACCGCCTGCTGGGGCACGGTGATCGCCTGCTCGCGCACCGCCTGCTCCAGGCGGGCGCGCACGAACATGCCCGGCAGCAGGAAGCCGTCCGGGTTGGGGAATTCCGCCCGCAGGGTCACCGCACCGGTGCCCTCGTCCACGGTCAGATCGGTGAAGATCAGTTTGCCCGGTCGCTCGTAGACCCGTCCGTCTTCGAGCACCAGGGAGACCCGCGCCTCGCCCTCGCCCAGGGTCTTCAGACGGCCTTCAGTCAATGCCCGGCGCAGGCGCAGCACTTCGGCGCCCGGCTGCACCAGGTTGGCGTAGATGGGGTCGGTCTGCTGGATGCGCGCCAGCGGCGTGGCCTCGCCCTGCCCCACCAGAGCGCCCTCGGTGACCAGCGCCCGACCGATGCGCCCGGCTATGGGCGCGGTCACGGTGGCGTAGTCCAGATTCAGCTCGGCGCCGCGCAGCGCTGCCCGGGCCGCGGCCACCTCCGCGGCCGCCTGGTCCCGGGCGGCCAGGGCATTGTCGAATTCCTGGCGGCTCACCGCCTCGCCGTCCGCCAGCGGGCGCAGCCGCTCCACGGTGGTATCGGCCTGGGCGAGGATGGCCTCGGCCCGGGCAAGGCTCGCGCGGGCCGAGGCCAGAGCCGCCTCCAGGGGCGCGGGATCGATCCGGAACAGTACTTGCCCGGCGTCCACCAGGGCCCCTTCACGGAACACCCGCTGCTCGACGATCCCGGCGGCGCGAGCGCGCACCTGGGCGATGCGGGAGGCCTCCAGTCGGCCGGGCAGCACTTCGCTCAAGGTCAGGGGGGCGGCTTCCACCGTGAAGACGGCGACCTCGGGCGGCGGCGGCGCGGCGGCGGCCTGGTCGGCGTTCTCGGCGCTGTCACAGGCAGCCAGGGAAACCAGCAGCAGAACCGGCAATAAAGAGCGGCGGAGGCGGACGGGCAAGGGCATGAACATCCTCGAGAAGTCTTCGCCGCTGCTCGTCCTGGAGACCGGGCGTATCGTTATGGGTATGTTTCAGGTGGGAAGCACTTTAGAGCGCCCATCGCCGCCCGCGCAAGCCCGGCGGGCGAAACGCCAGCGGTTCCGTTCATTGAAGATCCCCGGATTCCCGCCTTCGGCTTCATCCGGGCGCCGCGGTCGGCGCCCGGCCACGCGTTGCCGCGATGTAGCGAAGCGGAACCGAGAGCCTCCCTAAGCGCCCAGCATCTGTCGCGCCGCATCGAAAGCGGAGCGCCACAGCGCATACATGCGCCCGGGCAGCGAGGGCAGCACCAGATACAGCAGAGAGAGGAAACCCAGCATCAGGGTGAGCGGGAAGCCCACCGAGAAGATGTTCATCTGCGGCGCGGCGCGGGTCATTACCCCCATGGCCAGGTTCACCAGCAACAGCAACACCAGGGCGGGCAGCGCGATCAGCACGGCCCCGGTGAACATCACACTGCCCCAGCTCACCAGGGTGAAGAAGTCGTCCCGGGCGAAGCCCACCGCCGATATGGGCAGCAGCTGGAAGCTTTCGGCCATCAGTTCGATGAACATCAGATGCCCGCCCACCGCGAGAAACAGCAGGGTGACCAGGATCAGCATGAACTGGGAGACCACGGGCACACTCATGCCCCCCTGGGGGTCGGCCATGGTGGCGAAGCCCAGACCCATGCTCATGGCCACCGCCTCACCGCCGATAGTGGCCGCCTGCAGCGGCAAGCTGATGAGAAAACCCAGCGCGATGCCGATCAGCGCCTGCTGCACGGCGATCATCAGCGCTTCCATCGACAAGGGGTCCACCTGGGGCACCGATGCCACCGCGGGCATCAGCACCACGGTGAGCGCCAGCCCCAGCAGCACCCGCACCCGCACGGGGATGGCGTTCTGAGTGAACAGGGGGGCGGTGAGCATCATCCCGCCCACCCGAATCCAGGGCCAGACGAACAGCCCCAGCCAGCCCATGATCTCGGCGACGCTGAACTGCATGGGCCTAGTGGTGGATGAACTCGGGCACCCCGGTGATCAGGCTGCGGGCGAAATCCAGCAGCACGCTCAGCATCCAGGGCGAGGCGATGAACAGCACCGCCGCCATAACCCCGAGCTTGGGCACAAAGCTCAGGGTCTGCTCGTTGATCTGGGTGGCGGCCTGGAACATGCCGATGAGCAGGCCCGCGGCCAGGGCCGAGAGCAGGATCGGGGCGGCCAGCAGCACAGCTACGGTGAGCGCCCGGGTGCCCAGCTCAACGGCGAATTCGGGGGTCATGGCGAACTCCTCAGCTAAAGAAACTGGCGGCGAGCGTGCCCATCACCAGCGACCAGCCGTCCACCACCACGAACAGCATGATCTTGAAGGGCAGCGAGACGATCATGGGCGAGAGCATCATCATGCCCATGGACATGAGGGTGCTGGCCACCACCAGGTCGATGACGAGAAAGGGAAGAAACAGGATGAAGCCGATCTGGAAGGCGGTCTTCAGCTCCGAGGTAAGAAAGGCCGGCACCAGCACGGAGAAGGGCACGTCCTCCGGCGCCTCCACCTCATCGTGGTTGGCGATGCGCAGGAACAGGCCGATGTCGTCCTCGCGCGTCTGGGCGATCATGAAATCGCGGATCGGCCCGCTGGCCTCGCGCACCGCGTCCTCGGCGCTGAGCTCCTCGGCCATGTAGGGCTGCAGGGCGTTGTCGTAGACCCGCTCGAACACCGGCATCATCACGAACAGGGTGAGGAAGAAAGCCAAGCCCAGCAGCACCTGATTGGGCGGCGTGGTGGCGGTGCCGATGGCGGTGCGCAGAATGGACAGGACGATGATGATGCGGGTAAACGAGGTCATCATCAGCAGGGCCGCCGGCAGCAGGGTCAGCACCGTCATCAGGGCCAGCACCTGCAGGCTCAGGCTCCAGGTCTGGGCGCCGTCCTCGCCGGTCTGCACCTGCACCGCCTCCAGGCCGGTCTGGCCCCAGGCGGTGAAAGGAATCAGCAGCAGTGACAGTGCGAACAGCAGTCGGATCATGGACGCTTCTCGTGTTGCTGCATCACGCGATGCAGCCGTTGCGCAAACGGGCTCATGGCCTTCTCGGCCGCCTTGGGCTCCAGGCCCTCCAGCGGCTGATCCAGCACATGCAAGGTCCGTACCTGCCCGGGCGCAACGCCCACGAGAAGTTGCTGTTCACCGACTTTCAAAAGCACGACGCGCTCGCGCTGACCCACCTGCACACTGGCCAGCGCCCGCAGCTGGCCGCCCCCCGGCGCCGCGAACCGCCCGGAGCGCTTGAGCAGCCAGGACAGCGCGAGGATCGCCAGCACCACCAGCACCAGGCCACCGGTGAGGCGCAGCAGCGCGCCGCTGTCCACCCCGGCGCCGGGCGCCTGCTGGGCGGCGGCCAGGGTGGGCAGCGTCAAAAGACCGAGAGCGGCGGCGGAAAACCGACGCCCCAGACGAGGTACCGCGTCCGCGCGATTCACCGCCCGGTTTATCCGCCGCTGCTGTTTCATCATCGAAGAAACCCGCCTAGGTCAGCTTCTTGACCCGCTCTGCGGGCGTGACCACGTCGGTGAGGCGAATGCCGAAGCGCTCGTTCACCACCACCACTTCGCCGTGGGCGATGAGAGTACCGTTGACCAGCACGTCCAGGGGCTCGCCGGCGAGCCGGTCCAGCTCCACCACCGAGCCCTGGTTGAGCTGCAGCAGGTTGCGGATGTTGATCCGGGTGCGGCCGATCTCCATGGACAGGGTCACCGGAATATCCAGGATCACGTCCAGATTGGCTTCCTCGTCGCCCAGGCTGCCGGCATCATCGGTGAGCTCATCGAACTGCGCCGCGGCAACCCGCGGTTTCGCCTTGCCGGCCGGCCCGGCCTGGGCCGCGGGTTCATTCGGGGCCGGATCCACCTGGCCTTCGCCGGCTCCGCTGCCGGCTTCCTCAGCCTCGCCCATGGCCGCGGCCCATTCGTCCGCCAGCTTGTCCTGATCCGTCTCGTCGCTCATCGGCGATACCTCACGCTCGCGTAGGGATCCAAATCCACGTTCTTGATCTGCTCGACGATCTTCACCGCCGCCTGCCCTTCCGACACGCCGTACTTGCCGCGCATCACCGGCACGCCCTCGACCATCACGGTGACCAACTCGGGCATGTCCAGCGGGATCACGTCACCCGGGCGCATACGACGCAGATCGCGCAGACTGATCTCCGCCTCGGCCAGCTTGCCGGTGAGTTCCACTTCCGCGCCCTTCATCTCCTCGCGCAGTGAGCGGCTCCAGCGCTCATCCACATCGTTGCGATCGGACTGCACCCCGGCGGAGAGCAGCTCGCGGATGGGCTCGATCATGTTATAGGGCAGTGTGACGTGCAGATCGCCGCCGCCGCCGTCCAGCTCCACGTGGAAGCGGCTGAGCACCACCACCTCGGTGGGGCTGACGATATTCGCGAACTGGGGGTTCACCTCGGAGTTGATGTACTCGAACTCCACCGGCAGCACCGGTGTCCAGGCCGCCACCAGATCGCCGAAGGCCTGGTCCAGCACCATGCGAATCACCCGCAGCTCGGTGGGGGTGAATTCGCGCCCCTCCACCTTGGTGTAGAAGCGCCCGTCACCGCCGAAGAAATTGTCGACGATGACGAAGACCAGCTTCGGGTCCACCACCACCAGGCCGGTGCCCCGCAGCGGGTTGACCTTGACCAGGTTGAGGCTGGTGGGCACGTACAGGGTGTGCACGTACTCGCCGAACTTCATCATCTCGACGCCGCTCACCGAGACTTCCGGGGTACGACGGAGCATGTTGAACAGGCCGGAGCGGAACAAGCGCGCGAAGCGCTCGTTGATCATCTCCAGGGTGGGCATGCGCCCACGGACGATGCGCTCGTGGCTGGCGAAGTCGAAGGAGCGAACCTCGCCGTCCGGCCCCTCGTCGCCGTCGGTCTCGACATCGCCGCCGTCTATGCCGTGCAGCAGCGCGTCGATTTCATCCTGACTGAGTATGTCCTGGGTGGCCATGGCTACTGCATCACGAAACCGGTGAAATACACGGCTTCGACACGATCCTCCACCTGTTTCTCTTCCAGCACCCGGTTGGCCTCGGCCACCGCCTGCGCGCGCAGTGCCTCCTTGCCCTCGCGGGTGCGCACATCCTCATAGGTCTGGGAGCTGAGCAGCATGAGCATGGCGTCGCGAATCACCGGCATGTGCTCCAGCACATTGTTCATGGCCTCGGAGCCGCGCACCATCAGCTGCATGTTCACCTGCAGATAACCCAGCCGGCCGTTGCGCTCGAAGTTGACCACCAGCGCCGGCTCCAGGGGCATGTACTGGGGCTCGAGCAAGGGCTCGGTGGCCACTTCCTCCTCGATCTCCTCACCCTCGCCCTCGGCCAGCTCCTGCTCCCCGCCCAAGCCGCCGACCACTCCGGTCATGTACAGCGCCAGGGTCACGCCTGAACCCAGTAACAGGACCACCAGCAGGATGAGCACGATCATCAGCCGGGTCAGGCCCTGCTGCCGAGCCGGCAAAGCGATGGATTTCATACCCCGGTAGGCCAAGATGCTGCTCCTCGTTTGTTGTTCTGCTTCCCCCGCGGCGCCAAGGCTACCGGCTCGCGGTGGTGGGCATTTGTCCGCAGTATACGGATTGGCGCGTCCCGCACCAGCGGCCTCAGGCGTATTGATCCACCAGCCCGCGCCCTTGGCGCAAACGGATGCTCTGCTCCACGCCACCGTCCTCCTCGCCTTCGGCGTCGGCAAAGGCAGTACCGCGTGCGCCACCGCCGGCGGTACGCTCCTCTGTCTCGCGGCCCTGCTGGTCCTGGGAGACGTTCACATCCACGCCGTTCAGCCCCTGGTCGGCGAGCATGTCCCGCAGCCGCGGCATGTCCGCCTGCAGTGCCTCGCGAGTCTGGGCATGTTGCGCGACGATGGCCACCTGGGTCTGGTCATCCTGCACGGAAATGGAAATTTCCAACGGGCCCAGGTGGGCCGGGTTCAACTGGATGCGCGCTTGCTGGAGGCCCTGGTTGGCCATCCAGCTCACCCGTTCGCCCACCGCCTGGCCGAAGCCGGGCTGCTGTACCGGGTGCTCCAGTCGCAGCTGGGGCATGGCTTCGGCGGCCTTGTTCAGCGCCGCCTGGAAGTTCTGCTGGGCCTGGTTCACCGCGTTCAGCGCGGATTCCCCCTGGGGCTGGGCGGCGTTCTGCCCGTCCCGGCTCCAGAGCATTTCCTGCCGGGCGCGAGCGGCCAGGGCTTCCTCACCACCGCCCTTGCCGCCCTGGCGAGCTGCCAGCATCAGGCCGAGCAGTTGTTCCGGGTCCGGCTCCTGGTCCTGGCCAGCGTCGGCGGCCGCCATCAGATTCAGGCCGGCCTGGGGGGCGGTGGCATCCTGCCCCGACAGCAGCGTTTGCAACGCCGCCAGCAGATCCTTCGTTTCGGCGGGCGCGCCCTCGCCCTGTTCCGCCAGTGCCTGCTGCAGGGCCTGAAGCTCGGCTGCGCTCAGCTCCGACCCGCCCTGCTCCAGCAGGGCTGTCAGGAAGCCGCCCGCCTCGCCCTTGAGCGCCCCGTTCAGAGCGCCCTTGAGCGCCGAGCCGGCGCCTTCCGTATTCATCTGCAAGAAACTGGAGAGCATCATCTTGGCTGCCTCACTCAGTAGTGATCATTCTGTCGACCGGCATCCATGCAAGGCGGATGCCAACGCCCCTCATTCCTCGCCCAGGCCGCGGCCGGGCCGACGCACCATTTCCTCGATGGTCTGCTGTTCACGCTTGTCGGCGCTGCGCCGCTCATTGTGGCGATGGGTTTCCACCACGCGGTTCAGCGCCTTGGCCCGGCCCCAGGCCTCGGCCCAACGCCCGTGGTACTGGGGGAGCTGGCTCTCGACCCGCTCCACGGCGCTTTCCTGCTGGCGTATGGCGCCGTCGATGCGGGCAATGAACGCGTGGTAGTCGCGCAGACGGTGGGCGTCGATGCCCAGTTCCGCGTTGCTGCGCAGTTGCGCACGGTATTCATTGCGAAAGATCTGCAGCTGCTCCAGGCGGTTGCGCTGCTCGTCCACCCGGCGACGCTGCTCGGCCAGGGCGCGGGCGGCGTCGTCGGCTTTCTTGTCCGCCAGCTCCGCGACGGGCTGCATGCGTTTGGCGCGGCTCATGGGGCGACTCCGCGGCGCGCAATCCGAGTGGTGACGAAGGCGGGAACCCGGGACGCCCGGGTGCGGCGGCTGCTCATAACAACTGCTCCAGACTCTGCACACTCTGCTCGAAAGGCACTTTCTCGTTCACATCCTGCTGCAGGAACTGATTCAGGCGCGGGTAGTACTCGATGGCTTCGTCCACCCGCGGGTCGCTGCCCCGCTGATAGGCACCGACATTGATCAGGTCCTGGTTCTGGCGATAGGCGCCGTAGAGGCGCTTGAAGCGCTGGATGGCCTGGCGCTGCTGCTCATTGGTGATGCGCAGCAGCGCGCGGCTCACCGAACGCTCTATGTCGATGGCCGGGTAATGGCCGGCATCGGCCAGCTCCCGGGAGAGCACCAGATGGCCGTCGAGGATGCCGCGGGCGGCGTCCGCCACCGGGTCGTTCTGGTCATCGCCCTCGGTGAGCACGGTGTAGAAGGCGGTGATGGAGCCGCCGCCGGCCGGGCCGTTGCCGGCCCGCTCCACCAGCTTGGGCAGGCGAGCGAACACCGAGGGCGGATAACCCTTGGTGGTGGGCGGCTCGCCGATGGCAAGCCCAATCTCGCGCTGGGCCTGGGCGTAGCGGGTGAGCGAATCCATCAGCAGCAGCACCTGCTTGCCCTGGTCGCGAAAATGCTCGGCGATGCTGGTGGCCAGCGCGGCACCATGCAGACGCATCAGTGGAGATTCGTCGGCCGGCGCGGCCACGACCACGGCGCGGCGGCGGCCTTCCTCGCCGAGGATCTCCTCGATGAATTCCTTCACCTCGCGGCCCCGCTCGCCGATCAGCCCCACCACCACCACATCGGCATTGGTATAGCGGGTCATCATGCCGAGCAGCACGGACTTGCCCACACCGGTGCCGGCGAAAAGCCCCATGCGCTGCCCCCGCCCCACGGTGAGCAGCGCGTTGATGGCACACACGCCCACATCCAGCGGCTCGCGAATGGGCGCGCGGTCCAAGGGGTTCAGTCGCCGGCCCACCAGCGGCACTTCCGCATCGGCCTCGGGTTCCGGCAGGCCGTCCAGGGGCTTGCCGGCGCCGTCCAGCACTCGCCCCAGCAGGGCATCGCCCACCCGGGCCAGCGCCCCGCCGCCCTCGGGCACCACCCGGGCATTGGGGGTGAGGCCGTGCAGATCACCCGTGGGCATCAGGTACAGGCGCTCGCCGGCGAAACCCACCACTTCGGCTTCCAGCCCCTGGCCATCCAAGCCCTCCACCCGGCAGCGCGACCCGATGGGCGCCTGGCAGCCTTCGGCCTCCAGGGTCAGACCCACCATGCGGCGCAATACCCCTTCCACCTGCAGCTTCGGCAGCGAAAGGCTCTCGCGGCGGTGGGCCAGTCGCGCGGCCCAGTGCGCGGCCCGGGGACGCTCCACGCTCATGCGGGCTCCTCCGGGTTGTCGTTGTCCTGTTCTCGGGCGCCGCCCAGCAGCTCCTGGGCGAGTACCGCCAGGCGATGCTCCAGAGTGGCATCCACCCGAGAGACCTCGGTGCTCACCTTGCAGCCGCCGCGGCTGATCAGCGGATCTTCCAGCAGGTCCCACTTGCTGCCTTCCAGCTCGCCCAGGCTCTCGCGCACGAAGCTCGCATCGTCCGGGTGGAGATGGATCTGCACCCGACGCTCGCTCATGGGCAGCAGGCCCACGGCTTCGCGGATCACCGCCAGAATCTCGCCGGGCTGGGTGTGGATCTCGCGGCGGATGATCTGCTTGCTCAGGCTCAGGCACAGCTGCAGCAGTTGCGTCTCCACCTCTTCGTCCAGCTCGGCGAGCGGGTCGGCCAGGGTATTGACGATCTGGCCGATGCGCGCGGCGAAGGCCTTCGATTCCTGCTCACCCTGCTTGCGGCCCTCGGCAAGGCCCTGCTCGCGCCCCTCCCGGCGGGCATCTTCCAGGCCCTTGGCGTGCCCTTCCCGGTAGGCTTCTTCGTAGACGCTGCGGTGCAGCTCCTCCAGTGCCTCGACGGTGGTGTTCTGGCGCACTTTCGCCGCATGCTCGCCCAGCTCCTGGGGCCGCCAGCGATCGAAGCGTTCGGTGGCATCGTCTTCGGCGCGTATGATCTTTTCCATGCTCATCCCCCGCGGCGCGCCTTAGACGAAGGATTCGCCACTGCCGCCGAGCATGAGCTGGCCGTCGTCGGCGAGCCGCTTGGCGATGGTGAGAATCTCCCGCTGCGCGGCCTCCACTTCGGACAAGCGCACCGGGCCCTTGGCCTCCAGATCGTCGGCCAGCATTTCGGCGGCGCGCTTGGACATATTGCTCAGAATCTTCGCCTTGAGCTCCTCGTCGGCGCCCTTGAGCGCCAGCACCAGCACGTCGCTGGTGACCTCGCGCAGCAGCTGCTGCATGCCCCGATCGTCCACCTCGATGAGATCGTCGAAGACGAACATCAGCTCCTGGATACGCTCGGCGAGCTCCGCGTCCAGCTCCTGCACCTGCTCCAGGATGCCGGTTTCCTTGGCGGTATCCAGGTTGTTGAGGATGTTGGCCGCGGCCTGCAGCCCGCCCAGCGAGCTGGATTTCAAGCGCTGCTTGCCGGAGAACTGGCGTTCCATGATCTCATCGAGCTCCTGCAGGGCGGCGGGCTGTATGCCCTCCAGGGTGGCCACGCGCATCAGCACGTCGTGGCGCATCCGCTCGGGCAGCTCCGCAATCACCTCGGAGGCCTGGTCGTCCTCCAGGTAGGCGAGAATGATCGCCATGATCTGCGGATGCTCCAGGCGGATCATCTCGGCGATGGTCTTGCCGTCCAGCCACTTGAGCTGCTCCAGCCCGCGGGTGCTGCCACCCATCATGATGCGGTCGATGACGCTGGAGGCCTTGTCCTCGCCCAGGGCCTTCACCAGCACCTTGCGCACGTAATCGCTGTTGCCCACGCCGAGACCCGTGTACTGGGAGACACTGGTGACGAACTCGGTGAGCACGTCGTCCACCTGGTCACGGCTGACGTTGGTGAGCCTGGTCATGGACTGACCGATCTTCTGCACTTCCCGCGGGCCAAGATGCTGCAGTACCTTGGCCGCCTCATCTTCGCCCAGGCTCATCAGGAACACCGCGGCCCGGTCGGCGCCGGCCAGTGCGGCGGGCGGATTGGCTTTTTTCTCGCTCATCACTCGGACAACCAGTTCTTGACCACATTGGCCGCCAGCGCGGGCTCCTGGCCCACCACATCACGGGCCGCCTGAATGACGTCCTCGTGCTCCTGCTTCTTGCTCTGGTCTTCCAGCGCCAGCCGCTCGCGCTCCTGCTTGAGCAGGGCCTGTGTGTCCACGCCCCCGGGGTCGCTCGTCGGGGTGGCCGGCTGCCGCTCGACCCGCCGGCCCTTGCCGTCACGCCCCAGCAGGCCGTACACCAACGGACGCACTACCGCCAGTATAAGCACCAGGCCGAGTACCGCCGCCAGCAGCATCTTGCCCAGCGTCCACACCCAGGGCTGCTCCAGCAGCGGGGTTTCCAGCGGCGCCGACTCCTCGGCGACAACTTCCTTGAAGGGCGCGTCGATCACACTGACCCGATCGCCCCGTTCTTCGTCGAAGCCCACCGCGTCCCGCACCAGGGTGCTGAACTGCTCCAGCTGCGCCTGGGGAAAGGGCTCGGGCACCTGCTCGCCCTCGTCGTTGACAACCAGGGGCTGGTCCAGCAGTACCGCCACGGACAGGCGCTGTACACCGCCCAGTGACTCGCGCACATGGCGCACGGTCTTGCTGATCTCGAAATTACGGGTAGCCGAGACGCTGCTGCTGGTCTCCTGGCCGGCCTGGGTGGTCTGCCGGTCCGCTCCCAGCACGCCGGCCTGGGGCGGCTGGTTGGCGAGCGCGCCGGGCACGCCGCCCTCCTCGCCTTCGCGGTTGCGCTGCTCGTTCACCTGCTCGCTGCGCAACACCGGGTTCTCCGGGTCGTAGAGTTCCTGGGTGCTCTCCCGCTGGGAGAAGTCCAGCTGGGCGTTGACCTGGGCACGCACCCGGCCGGCGCCGACGATAGGCTCCAGCAGGGCGACGATGCGCCGGGCATAGCGCTGCTCCAGTTGTTCCTTGTAATCCAGCTGCTTGTCGCTGCCCGCGCCCAGCCCCTGAGCTTCTTCGGTGAGCAACACGCCGTGCTGGTCCACCACGGTCACGTTCTTCCGCGGCATGTCGGCCACGGAGCTGGCCACCAGATGCACAATGGAGGACACCTGGCCGTCGGTGAGGCTGCGCCCGCCGTGCAGGTCCACCACCACCGAGGCGCGGGGCTCGCGACGATCGCGCACGAACACGGACTGCTCCGGCACCGCCAGATGCACCCGCGCGCTACGCACGCTCTGCAACTGACTCACGGAGCGGGCGAGTTCGGTCTCCAGGGCGCGGAAGAAGCGAGCGTTCTGAATGAACTGGCTGGTGCCGAAGCCCTGGTCCTGCTGCAGCAGCTCGAAGCCCAGGCCCCCGCTCGCGGGCAGGCCTTCGCCGGCCAGCCGCAGGCGGGTGGCGTGCACCTGGCCGGCCGGCACCATGATCATGCCGCTGGCCTCATCCAGCTTGTAGCTCACGCCGGCGGCCTGCAGCGCATCCATGACCGTGCCGGCCTCGGACTGCTCCAGCTGGCCGAACAACGGCCGGTACTCCGGCTCCTGGGCCCACATGAACAAGCCGATACCGGCCGCGATGGCCAGCGCCAGCCCCAGCAGCAGGCCCAACTGACGCAGGGCCTGCTCGCCGATGTACTTGTTCAGCGGATTCTGCGCCGCCATACCCGCGCCGCCACCGCCCGCGGCGTTGCTGGTCGTCAGTGCCTGGGATGCTGCCTCGGCCATGCCCTGTCCTCGTCAATTAGACCTGCATGTTGGAAACCGTGCGATAGGCTTCCAGCAAATGGTTGCGAACCTGTTTGACGGCCTCGAAGGCCACCTTCGACTTCTGACTGGCGATCATCACGTCGGTGAGCGCGATGTTCTCGCCGCGCACGAAGGCCGCCTGCTTGTCGCCGGAATCCTGCTGCAGCGCATTCACCGTGCCCAGGGCCTGCTTCATGGCGTCACCGAAATCGCTCTCAGCCGTGCGCTCGGCGGCTTTGGTCTGGCTGCCCGCCTGGGCGGCCAGCGCCCGCATCTCGGCCAGCGCCCGGTTGATCTGGAAATTGTTCATGGTGAAACCTCACGCAATGATCCTTGCGGAGGTGGAAGCAGGAATCGTGCCAGAACCCGGCGCCAAGGAACCGTCGGTGCCCTGGCGCGCCGCCCTCAGGCGGTCTCTTCCTGGCGTTGCAGGCCATATTTACGCAGCTTCTCCACCAGGGTGGTGCGGCGCAGGCTGAGCAGCTTGGCGGCCTGGGCCACCACACCACCGGCCTGGTCCAGGGCCTGGCGGATCAGGGTCACCTCCAGTTCGGCCAGGTACTGCTTGAGATCTATGCCCTCTTCGCGCCAATCGGGCTGCGGCAGGGCGGGCCCCCGCGCCGGGGCTGGATCAGGCGCCGCGGCGGGCTGCGCCGAGTGGCCCTGGGGCGCCGACGAGTCCGGCCGGCGGGGCGCTGGCCGGGCTTGCGCTTCTGCCCTGGGTGCCGGGTCGGGCTCGGCCTCCAGTTCCTCCACCGACACGCGGCCGAAGAGGATATCCGCCGGGCTCAGGCCATCGTCCTCCGCCGTGGCTCCGCCGGCGGGCGGCGAGGCTGGCGCCGGCGCCTCGGCGAGGGGCTCCTCGGCGAAGCTCAGCGCCGGCTCCGGCGACAGCTCGGCCTGCTCCAGCAGCTTGCTCGGCAGGTCATCCAGCTGCACCTCACCGTAGGGGCAGAGAATCGCCAGACGCTCCACCACGTTGCCCAATTCGCGCACATTTCCGGGCCAATGGTATTGACTCATCACCGACATGGCGGGCGCGCTGATGCGCAGCGAACCCCGGCCTTCATCCTCGATGCGGCGGATCAACTCTTCCACCAGCACGGGGATGTCACTGGCGCGCTGGCGCAGGGCCGGCAGATCCACGGGGAAGACGTTCAGGCGATAGAACAGGTCCTCGCGGAACTCGCCGCGGGCGATGTTCGATTCCAGATCCCGGTGGGTGGCGGCGATGATGCGCACATCGGCTTCAATGGACTTGTTGCTGCCTACCCGCTCGAAGACTCGTTCCTGGATCACCCGCAACAGTTTGACCTGCATGTGCAGACTCATGTCGCCGATTTCGTCCAGGAACAGCGTGCCGCCCTGGGCGAGCTCGAAGCGGCCCTGGCGGGCACTGATCGCCCCGGTGAAGGCACCCTTCTCGTGGCCGAAGAGTTCGGATTCCAGCAGATCGGCGGGAATGGCGCCGCAGTTGATGGGCACGAAGGGGCGGTTGCGCCGGTGGGATTGGGCGTGGACGTTGCGGGCCACCACTTCCTTGCCGGTGCCGGATTCCCCGAGAATCAGCACGTTGGCATCGGTGGGGGCCACCTGCGCCACCAGTTTCTTGACCCGCTGCATGGGACGGCTCTCGCCCACCAGGCGCGGTGCGGACACCCGCACGTTCTGGCCGCGCTCCCGCGCCTGGGCATTGTGGCTGAGCGCCTGCTTGAGCGCCGAGGAGAACTGCGCCTGCTTGAGCGGCAGATCCAGCGAACCGAGCACGTTCGCCCCCAGGCTCACCGCCTGGCGCCTGAGACCGTCGCCACCGATGACGAAGGCGGGCATCTCGGGGGCCGCCTCCCAGAGCCGGCCCAGGGCCTGGCGCCAGGCGCCGGACTCACCCTCCGCGACCACCAGTGCCAGGGCGCAACGACCACCTTCGCGCAGCACCGCGTCCAGATCGTCGGCGGGCGCGCAGCGGCTCACCTCATGCTCCAGAAACCGCACCACTGCTTCCACCTCGGCGGCGCGCCGCGGATTCTCATCGATCACCAGCACCTTGACCACGGACCACCCCTGAAAAACTTGTTGCTTATTGTCCGTTCCGTGGAACTCCCACCACTGACGCCAAACGGCGACAGGGCGGCTTGTCAAAAAAGTGACAGACCCGGCTCAAGGAGTCAACGATCTTTTGGCGGAAATAGAACGGGTTAACAAAACTCGGGGTGGGGAAAGCGCTGCCGCAGCGGCTCATGACCGCGAATCCCCCGGGAGAAGACGAAGGGCATTCGCGGCCATGAGCCGCCCTTCCTGGGGAAGCGGGTGCGTTTCAGCGGGAGAAGCGCTTGTAGACCGTCGCGGCCTGCTGGCCTTTCTGGGCTTGGGTGACAGCGCGGGCGGCCTGTTCGCGGCTGGCCTCGGTGAGCTGTATCAGTTCCTGGTCCAGGGTGAGGACGTCGCGCACGCAGTCGGCCACCACGGGGGCGGCCTCGGGGGGGACGGGGGTGGCGAAAAGATCACGCGCCAGCGCCTGCCGGCGCGTTTCCTTGAGCGCCAGATCGGCCCACTCGCCGGCCCGGGCGTGGGCCAGCATGGACTGGGTCAGCTCGAGCAGCTCACGGGCAAGCCGCTCGCGATCCTGTGGGGCCATGGCGTGTCACTCAGGCGCTGGACTGTCCCGCCGACAGGGGTGCGCTCTTCACGCCCCGGGCCTCGACGGGAATCTCGTCCCAGCCGGACTTGATTTCGCGCAGCAGCGAAATGACCTCGTCCAGGGGCTGGGCTGCGTTGCGGGCATTGGCCTCGCTGAGCCTATCCTGAATGTATTCGTACAGATCGTCCAGGTTGCCGGCCAGCTCGCCACCGGACTGCTTGTCCAGCCCCAGGCGCAGACCGTCGATGATGCGGTAGGCCTTGTCGATGGCCGTGAAGCGCTGCTCCACATCGTTATGGGCAATGAAGCCCTTGGCCTGCGCCACACGGCTCAGCGCGCCCTCGAACAGCATCTGCACGAGCTGATGCGGATCGGCATACTCGGCGCTGGCCTTGCCCACCTGCTGATACTGGTTGATGCCCTTGCCGTACATGATGGTCACCCCGGTTGCCCTGGTTCTGGAGGATAGACGATGAAGCTCGTCGTGTATGTGGAGGTTGTCGGCGGGGGGCGAGGAAACTTTAGGTTCATCGGGGGTTGGCGGGAAACCCGACAGGCTTCCCGATTGTGGTGACGGCGGGGCCTGCGAGCTTGGGGCGGACCCTCTTGGGGCGGGTGCGGCCGACGGCGGCCCACGATTTGGCACCGGGCTGCGCCCGGCGCTCCCCTGCGCTTCTCGCCGGAAGGGGGCGAGCAGCAAACTCGCTACGCTCAAACAAGCTGCTCGCTGATCCCCTTCCGGCTGCGATGCTCGGCTGCATCGACGGCCGCCGCCGGCCGTACCCGCCCCAGGGCCTTCACGCTCCGGTGGACGCTCCACCAGCCATTGGGAGCCGGGCCTTGGAAAAGGCAATCGCGGCAGAGGCATTCGCGGCCAGGCGCCGCCTTTACAGAGGATGGGCCTCAGCGAGCGGGGGCGCTCATTTCTTGTTGCTGCGATTGACGCCCGGCAGGTTCTCCAGCTGCTGGCTGAGATACGAACTGGTCTCGTTCATCTGCGCGATCAGCATCTCCATGGCGATGAACTGCGTCCGGTAGCGCTCTTCCATGGCGTTCAGGCGCTCATCCAGGCGGGCGCGCTCCTCGTTCAGGCTCTCGATGCGGTCTTCTATGCCGGAGGTGCGCGCTTCCAGGCCACCCTCGGCGCTCAGCAGGCGGTCGATGCTGCGGGTCAGGCGGTCCCCCACCCCGCGGTAGAACTCCACGAAGCCCCGGGCGCCGGTGCCGCCGCCTTCCACTTCGATGCTCAGCCCGGAAGCCGCGCCGCGACCGGTGAGGGTGCGGCCGTTGCCCTCGGCCAGCAGGCCGCCGATGCGCCCGGCCACATCCAGGCCCGCCTCCCCCGCGCCCTTGCCGAGCCCCAGGGTCGCGGCGGCGGTGCTGCCCACGCTGGTGAGCTCCACGGTGGAGGCGCTGCCGTAGCTGCCGGACTGAATGACGAAGGCGTCGTTCTCGAACTTCACGCTCACGCTGCGGCCCTGGCTCTGCATTTCCGAGAGCGCGTTGATCTGGCTCTGCAGCAGGCTGGCCAGCTCCTCGCCGGTGTAGTCACCTTCGGGCAGCTCGATGCTGCCGCGGGCGCTGTCGTCCACCCGCACGGCCAACCGTTTGTTGTCGGCGTCGATGGTGATGCTGCCGGCATAACCGGCAATGGCCTCGCCGGTGAAGGCGCCGCGGGTGGCTTCCCGGGTGATGTCGATACCGTAGCGCCCGGGCTGGGTCTCGGCGCCGCCGGAGACATAGCGGATCAGGCTGTCCTCCACCTGACCGGTGGCGGCGAAAAGCCCCGCCACCTCATCGAAGTTCGTGCTCAGGGCCGCATCCAGCTTCTCGGCGTCCAGCACCAGGCTGCCGGCGAGCTGACCGTCTTCGTCGCGCGCCCGCGTGGTGATGCCCACATCGGCCAGGGTCTGGTAGGCGGAATCACCGCCCAGGCCCGTCAGCCGAAGCGCCTCGCGCAGCTGGCCGCGCACCTCGCGCAACACCGGCTGCCCCTGGAGCACGCCGGCCACGTCATCCGCGGGGTCGTACTTGCCCAGCTCCTGGAGGATGGCGTTGAGGCCGTTGTAGGACTCCACGAAATCGCCGATGGCCTGGCGCGCGCCGCTCTTGTCTTCCTGCACCTTCAGCTGCACCGGCGAGCCGGGCTCGGCCTTGTGCAGGTTCAGGGTGACACCGTCGATGGCGCCGGTGATGGTGTTGCTGTCGCGGGTGATGAGCAGGCCGTTGACCAGGGCGCGGGCGTCCTGGCCGGCCAGGTTCTGGGTCATATTGGCGGCGTCGGCATTGAAGGCGAGGCGCGAGAGACCTTGCGCGTCCTCGTTGCCGCCGGGGTTGCTGCCGGCGTCAAAGTCCGCATCGCCTACGGTGATGCGCATGCTGTTCTCGACGCCAGGATCGGTGGAACTCAACACCAGGCGATAACCGCTACCGTCGTTGACGATGCTCGCCTGCACGCCCTGGTCCGCCTCGTTGATGGCATCGCGCAGGCCGGCCACGGTGTTGTTGCTCTCGTCCACCGTGAGGGTGAAGCTGCGCGGCTCTTCGGCGGCGGTGAAGCCGTTGTAGGTGTCGGTGTCAGCGTCGTAGTCGGTGGTGCCGAACTCGAAGGTGAGCGTGCCAAGGCCCACGGTGTCGGTGATGGAATCGAAGCCCACGCTGGCGATGCTCTGCGCCTGGGCCAGTTGTTCCACTTCCACGGAGTAATTGCCGCCCCGGGCAATGCGGCTGGCACTGGCGGTGACCAGGTCCTCGTTGCTGGAGCTGACGCTGCGGCCCTGGAAGGTGCCCGCCGAGCGCAGCGCGGCGATGGACTTGTTGAAGGTGGAAAGCTCGCTTTTCAGCGTGCCGTAGGCGGACAGCTCGGCCTGGTACTGGGTTTCCTTCACATCCAGGCGGCGTTCCACGGGGGCGCGCTCGGCCTGCATGATCTGCTCCAGCATGCCGTTGATGTCCAGCCCCGAGGCCAGCCCGCCTATGGTAATCCCTGCCATCTTGCACCTCCGCATTCACACCGCCACCGGTCATCGCTGGCCCGGTATCGGGCTCAAGCCTTGTCGGTGACGAAAAGACTCTCTTCTCCGCCGGTCAGCCTTTCGGCCACCGTCATCACTTCTTCGGGTGGAATCTGCCGGATCACCTCATCGGTCTCCGGGTTGAGCACCGTCACCACCACCCGCCCGGTGCTCTCGCTCACCGCGAACTTCAGGTTCCGGCTGGCCTCTTGCAGGTATTCGTTGATGCGGGTAACCACCTTCTCCAGCGGCTCGGGCGGCGCCATTTTGGGGGCGTCCGCCGCCGGCGGATTGACGGGCTTCGCATCCTCCCGATTGCTGGCCGTTTCCGTAGCAATTTTCGGGCCACCAGAAACGCCAACAGGGCGCTCAGCCGTTCTGGCTGCCGCCCTCAAAGCATCGCTTTGCACTCTTTCAACCATATTCACATCCCCCTTCAAGGAGATGCGAGGCGGCCCCTGGGGGCCGCCTCGCCCAAGCCCGGGCTATTAGCCCAGGAGGCTGAGCACCTGCTGAGGCAGGCTGTTGGCCTGGGCCAGCATGGCGGTGCCGGCCTGCTGCAGGATCTGCGCCTTGGTCAGCTGCGCGGTCTCCGCGGCGAAGTCCGTGTCCAGGATCCGGCTACGGGCGGCCGAGACGTTCTCGGAGGTCACCTGCAGGTTGGAGATCGTGGACTCGAACCGGCTCTGGGCCGCACCCAGGTCGGCGCGGATGCCATCCACCTGGGCAAGCGCCCCGTCGACGATGTCGATGGCGGCGTTGGCCCCATCCACCGAGGAGATGTTGATCTGCCGCACCGTCTCCTTGGCGGAGGCCTGCAGCTGGTCAGCTTCCCCGGCGAACAGGCCGCCAGACAGCGCCGCCACATCGGAGCTGATGCTGAAGTAACCGCCGGTGGACTTGTACTCCACTTCGCCGCCCACCACCGTGGAGTCGGTAGCGCCAGCGGTGTTGTCGTCGGTCAGCCGCACTGCGCTGCCCGTGGAGCCGGCCACGTTGACGGTCACCGGCGTATCGCTGGTGGTCGCGGAGCTGTTGAAGTCCGCGAGCTTGATGTCGTCGCCGTTGCCCTGCTCCAGGGTAATGGAGGCACCATCGTTGCTCAGCCGGGCGATCACGCCGGTGGAACCGGACTGGTCGTTGATGGCGTCGGCCAGGTTGCTCAGGTCGTCGGTGGTGACGTTGGCGGAGATGTCTTCACCGTTGAGGTTGAAGGACACCACACCGTCGGCGGAGAGGCCGGAGATGGTCGCTTCGGTGTTGGCGGTGGCGGACACACCGGTCTCGCCGGCCACCTTGTTCACCGCCGCGGCGATATCCCGGGCCGAGGCATTCACCTCGACTTCCACGCTCTTCACCGCGGAGGGGCCGGTGATCTCCAGATTCTGGGCGGCCACGCGGTTGCCCGCCGTGGTGTCGGTGCTGCCGTCCATGTAGGTGGTGGCGGCAACGCCGGCGGAGGCGATATCGAACAGGCCCGTGGCGCCCGTGACATCGGAGCTGATCGAAGCGCCGGCATCCAGCTCCACGTTGACCGTGCTCATTTTCACCGCAAATTCGGTGGTGGCGACGGTCTGCCCTTCCACCGAGATGCCGGTGGCCGCGGCGGAACCGTTCTGGTCGTACTCCACTTCGATGTTGCGACCGGTGGCGCCGCCATTTTCCGTGACCGAGAGAACGCTGGTGTCCTCATCCCAGGCCAAGGTCACCTCGCCGTTGCCGTCGCCGGTGACGGTCACGTTGCCGCCAGCGTCCTTCGCGACGGTGACGACTTCGGTGGCACCGCCATCGCGGGTCACGTTGACCAACGCGGACGTGTTGTTCGCCAGCTCGCCGATCGTCACGCTGAGATCGATGTCGACACTGTTGGCCTCAGCCGTGGCGCTGGCCACACCGGTGACGCCCGCCAGAACCGTTGCCAGCTCGGCTGCGGACTGATCGGAGGTGATATCCAGCGAGTCGGTGCTGCCGTCGGCGGCAGTGACGGTAATCGCCTGATCGGCCAGGCCGGCGGCTTCCGCCGCCGCCAGGTTCGCACCCTGCGTCGCGGTGCGCGTCTGCGAGGCGGCGATCGCACCGGTAGAGCTGCTGGCGGCGGTGATGCCGAACTCTGCGTTGTTGGTGGTGCTCTTGTTCACGCCCAGGGTGTCGGTGGTGGCGCTGTTGACGTTCACCGAGATGGTCTGGTTGGCGTCGGCGCCCACCTGGAAGCTCTGCGCGGTGAAGGAGCCGTCCAGCAGCTTCAGGCCGTTGAAGTTGGTGGTGTTGGCGATGCGGTCCAGCTCGGAAACCAGCTGGTTCACTTCCGACTGCAGGCTCTGGCGGTCGCCGGCGGAGTTGGTGGAGTTGGCCGACTGGATGGACAGCTCACGGATACGCTGGAGGATGTTGCCGCTTTCCTGCAGCGCGCCCTCGGCGGTCTGCGCCAGGGAGATGCCGTCGTTGGCGTTGCGCGCCGCCTGGTTCAGGCCCTTGATCTGGGCGGTGAAGCGGTTGCTGATGGCCAGCCCCGCCGCGTCATCCTTGGCGGAGTTGATCCGCACACCGGAGGACAGACGCTGCAGCGAGGTCTGAAGATCGCCCTGGGACTTGTTGAGGTTCCGCTGGGCGGTGAGCGAAGCAATGTTGGTATTGATGACCTGAGGCATGATTGCTCTCCTGACGTTGATTGGCGCTCATCTCTGCACCTTTGCGAAACCCTGCCGGTTTGGTCCGGGATTTCGCCCCTTGCACTCAGGTTAACGGCACCTGTGTGAGAAACTTTACACCTGGATTTTGTGAACTGGTTCACGTTTTGGAGATGTGGCTTGGGGCGGGCCTGGAGGTGGGATGGGATCGCGGCCAGGAGCCGCTCCTACAGTGCGCTCGCCTGGGTGTAGGAGCGGCTCATGGCCGCGAATCTTTAGGTTTTTCACGCTTTGGCTGGTCATCCGCGCAGCCCGGATGGAGCCGAAGGCGGGGATCCGGGATCTTGCTGCCACCAGTCATTGTTCAGGTCATCGTCGTCGACGGTAAGAGATCCTCGATTCCGCTTCGCTGCATCGCGGCTAAGCGGAGCCTGGCCTCTCACCCCCTTCCGGCGCGACGCGCGGGAGGGGACGCGGCCCTGAGCCGCCCCTACAGGGGCGCGCCCTGCCGGGATCTTGGCGCCACTTCGTTGCGAATCCGTTCCAGGCTCTGCTGGCGTGCAAGCCGCAACTCGTAATCCTTCTGCAGATTCAACCAGGTCTCGGCCTCGCCGCCGAAGTAGCACGCAAGGCGCAAGGCGGTGTCGGCGCTGATGGCACGCTGTTCGTTGACGATGGTGCTTATGCGGTTGGGCGGGACTTGCAGTGCACGGGCCAGGGCATTGGCGCTCAGACCCAGCGGAAGCATGTATTCCTCTCGCAGGATCTCGCCCGGATGTATGGGTGCGAGCAAGGCCGCTCCAGGGCTGGTCAGGTCCGAGAAATCCTGTCTCTCCAATTCTTCACGTTTAATGCTCATCTGCGTCTACCTCAGTGGTAATCCACTATCTCCACATCCCATGCATGACCGTCTTCGAAACGGAAGCACAGTCGCCATTGGCGGTTGATGCGAATGCTCCACTGCCCCTGCCGGTCAGCATGCAGGCTTTCCAGTCTGTTGCCGGGCGGGATCAACAGGTCTTCCACCACACGGGCCTGATCCAGCAGGAGAAGCTTGCGCCGGGCGGCCTTGCGCAGATCCGGCGGGAAACGCCTGACGGCTTCGTCCCGGAACAAGGCAGCGGTTTCGCGGTTGCGGAAGGAACGGATCATCGAGGGCGAAGACCGTTATGCGTTACGTACCGCATACGATACTTTGATTGCCACGAGAAACACAAGGTCGCGCCGAAACTGTAGGAGCGGCTTTTAGCCGCAATGTATTTCTCGGGGAAGGGAATCGCGGCTAAAAGCCGCTCCTACAGGTAATTGAACAGGGTCAGCCCCTGGATCTTCACGTAACTCTGCTGTGCGGCCTGCAGGCCGGTGAGCTGCAGGGTCATCTGGCTGACCGCCTCGGCGATGTCCAGATCCCGGGTTTCCGAGCGGCTGCGCTCCAGTTCCAGCACCGCCGCGCCGTTGGCGTCCCGCTCGCGCTCCAGGGCGCTCAGGCGACTGCCGTTCTCGGCGCGCACCTGCAGCAGGCGCTCCATGACCTGGTCCAGCTCGTTCAGGCCGCGGTTGCTGAGATTCTGAAAGGCCGCCTCGTTGCTGCCGGTGCCGCCGAATTCGAAGGCCTTCGCCAGGTCCTCCACCACCTTGAACAGGGATTTATCGTTGCTGGGCTCGATGGTGAAGCGATCACCGGGCGCGGGCTCACCCTCCAGGGTAAGGCTCAGCCCGTTCACCTCGATGCGCGCCCCCGCCTCATAAAGCGCGGGCGGGTCGGGCTGGAAGGCGCCGCCGTCGCGGCTGACGCTGTAGGTGGTATTGCCCTGCGCGTCCTCGCCCATCTGCACGGTGTAGCGGGAATCCCCCTCCACCCGCGCCTCGCCCAGGATGCCGGTGCCCGTGTTGCGCGCGGCGGGGGTGCTGATGGTGAAGCTGTCGGTGTCGATGGCATCGCGCACATCGAAGCTGTAGCCGTTGACCTCGATGGGGGTGCCGCTCACATAGGGCTGGGGGGCGCTGGTGTTGCCGCCGTAGGTGACGGTGTATTCCAGGGTGCCGGCGTTGTCCACCACATCGATCTGGTAGTCCCCCTCCCGGGAGGCGGCGTACTGCGGGTCGGTAACCGCCACACCGGCCACACGCGCCGTGGAGGCGGCGGCCAGGGTGGCGCTGGACGCGAAGCGCCCGGCATCGGCGGTGACGGTGTGGCCGTCGCCGGCGGCGATGCTCATGAACACTTCCTCGCCGCTGTGGTTGGAGGCCACCTGGCGCGACGGGCCCACCTGGATCATGCGCTGCTCGGCATCACCCTGGTAGCGCACGCCCTCGCCTACCCGCACGAAGGGGCGGTCCTTGCTGGCGGTGCCGGCGAACAGATACTCGCCGTTGCCATCGGAGCTGTTGGCCAATTCCACCAGGTGCCCCAGCAGCTCCCGGGTTTCCGAGGCGGCGAAGCCCCGGGTGGTGCCGTCCTGGCTGCCGTTCTTGGCCTGCACGGTAAGCTCCCGCAGCCGCTGCAGGGCATCGTTGACCGATTCCAGGGTCGCCTCTTCCATGCGCAGGCGGTGCTCGCCACGCTCCGCATTGGTGCTGTAGCGCTGGATGGTCTCGATCGACTTGGTCAGGTCCAGCGAGCGGGCCGCACCGGCCGGGTCGTCGGAGGGCGCGAGGATGCGCCGCCCGGTGGGCAGCTGCTCCTGGGTGCGCGCGAGCTTCGCCTGCTGCTGCAGGATGGTGAAGATGCTCTGCTGCTGGTACTGATTGGTGGAAACGCGCATGGCTGTTACCTCTGCACCGCCTGCAACAGGCTCTGGAAGGTGCTGTTGGCGACGGTGATGGTCTGGGCGGCGGCCTGGAAGTATTGCTGGAAGCGCATCAGATTGGCGGCCTCCTCTTCCAGATTGACGCCGGCATAGCTTTCACGCCGTTCGATGGCCTGGTTGAGCATGAGCTCCTGGGCATCACGCCCGGTCTGGGCCTTGAGGGTCTTGGTGCCCACTTCGCCCACCATGGCGCTGTAGTCCTGCTGCAAAGTGGCGGTGCCGTTGTCCATGAAGGCGCGCTCCTGGATCGCGCCCAGGGCGAGAATATTGCTGTTGTCGCCCGGCCCCGGGGGCTTGAGCGCGAAGCCGTCACCGGTCAGCGGCTGACCGCTCAGCTCGAAGCTGAGCCCGCCGGTGTCCGCCAGGGTGGGACCGGCCGGCGCCGGGTTGGCCGGCATGGGCTGGTAGCTGGTGTCGTCCACGGTGAGCGGCGCGCTGCCATCGTATTGGATGTAACCGTCCAGGCCCGCGCCGGACACCGCGTAGCCGGCCACCGGGGCGGCGGGCAGGGTGCCGCCGGGCCAGTCGGCGCCGTTGCCGTAGACATCGCGCAGGTCGGCGTAATACGAAAGCTCCACGGCCTCGTCCAGGGGCGTGGTGAGAGTCGGCATCTGGATAGCGGTGAGCGCGCCGGTGCCCTGGTTGTTGCCGTCTTCGGTGTTGGCGTTCTGCAGCGCCTGGCTGGGCACGGCGGCGGCCACGGCCAGTTCCGAAGCGCGGCTGATGTTCATGCCCATGCTGGCCGCGGCGGTGGCGGTGGGGCGGATCAGCCAGGAATCACCGTCCACCGCATCGCCGGTGGCGGTGCCCACATCGATCATGGCGCGGGTATCGATCGTCAGGCCCTGAAAGCTCACCAGCCCCGTGTCATTGGGCACGGCCGCGCTGGTGGAGTCATAGGCGGCGAAGGTCTCGCTCGCGCCGCTGCGCAGATTGCTCAATGTCCAGCTGGCCGCCCCCGCATCGAAGCGCAGCTGGTAGTCGTCGCCGGTGAGGCCGGCGGCGCTGAGCGCCACATCGGGGGCGGTGGTGCCGCCGTTGGGGGTGCCGCCGCCGCGGGCCAGCACCAGGGGCGAGACGGGCTCGAAGAAGTCGTCGCCGAAGGTGGGCACGCCGTCGGCGAAATGCACGCCTTGCCGGTGCTGGGCATTGACCGCCTCGCTCAGCCCCACCGCCAGCCGGCCGAGGTCGTTGCGCGCGGGGTCGAGCACCTGCTCGCGAAATTCCAGGATGCCGCCCAGGCTGCCGCCGGTGATCAGGTCGGTCACCTCCCGCGCGCCCTGAGCGCTTACCAGGGAGATCTCGGACTGATAGGCCTGGTATTCATTGCGGCTGACCTGGATCTCCCGGGCGGAGCTGGCGCTGACCAGCGCCTGGCCGCGGCCGATGAAGATGTTGTAGCGGCCGTCGTCCTGCTCGGTGACGCTGATATCGATCCGCTCGGCGAGCTGGCGCACCATCGCGTCTCGCTGGTCCAGAAGGTCATTGGGCGGCTGGCCGGTGCGCCCGCGCGCTTCCATGATCTCCTGGTTGAGGGTGGCGATGTCCTGGGCGAACTGGTTGACCTCTTCCACCTGCACGGAAAGCCGCCGCTCCACGTCGGCGCTGAGCTCGGCGAAGCGCTCGTCCATGAAGCGGAAACGGGTAGCCAGGCTCTCGCCCTCGTTCAGCACCAGCTGCCGGGCGGTGGGCGAGGTGGGATCGGCGGCGGCGTCCTGCACGGCGTTGAAGAAGGCCTGCATGGCCGGCTGCAGGCCGGCCGCCTCGTCGGCGAGCAGGTTGTCCACGGTGCCCGACAGCTCCGCCAGGGCGTCCAGCCGGGCGTGTTCCGTGGTGTTGCTGCGCAGGGATTGCTCGCGGCTCAGATCGAACAGCCGCGAGACGGTGTCCACGTCCACGCCGGTGCCGATGAAGCCGCTGCCCAGGGCCTCCGGGGTGCGGGTGCTGTATTCCACCCGCTGGCGGCTGTAGCCCTCGGTGTTGACGTTGGCGATATTGTGGGACGTGGTCGCCAGCGCCCGCTGGGCGGCGATCATCGCCGAAACACTGGTACCTAGCAGATTCGCCATGTTCTCTACCCCACCCTCTTATGCTCTATCGGCCCCGTGGCCGATAACTTGAACCCTGTTTCAATCGGCATCGGCCAGCAGCTCGCTGCCCATGATGCGCTTGATCTTCTCGGCATAGGCCGGGTCGGTGGCGTAGCCGGCCTGCTGCAGCCCCTCGGCGTAGGCCTCGGGCTGCTCGCCGAGCTGCAGCACCTGGGCATAGCGCGGGTGGCTGCGCAGGAAATCCGCATAGTCGGCGATGGAGTGCTCCACCGATTCGTAGGCCCGAAAGGCGGCCTGCTCGCGCCGGGCGATGCCGTCGCGGTATTCCAGCGTGGGCACCCGCACCGTGTCGCCGCTCCAGTCCCGGTGGGCCTTGATGCCGAACAGATTATGGCTGCTGCTGCCATCGGCCTTGCGGATCACGTGCTGGCCCCAGCCGGTCTCCAGCGCCGCCTGGGCTACCACCGCCTTCACCGGCAGCCCCACGCTTTGCGCCACCTGGCGGGCGGCGGGCAGCACCGCCTGGACGAACTCCCGGGCATTGCTCCACAAGGCTTTGCCGGCCGGTGCCGCCGACGGCGCTGCCGCGGCGCGCGGCGGCGCGGTGGCGGCCGGGCCTTGCCCCTCGGCTTGCGCCGCGATGCCGCCGTCGGCAAGCGGCGCGCCTGGCGTGGAAGCCGCCGCAGCGCGGGCGGCGCTCGGGCGCATGGCCGTGGGCTGGCGGGCATAGCCTTCCAGCGAGGTATTCAGGGCCGGCTTCGCGCTCTCCGCGTCCAAGCCGGCGTTCTGCAGCAATTGCCGCTCGATCTGCGCGGCCAGGCCCATGCCCCGGCCCTGGCCGATCTGCATGGCGATCTGCTGGTCGAACATGTCCCGGTACTGTTTGCCGCCCTGCCCCAGGCCGTCATCGCCGAAGCTCGCCGCGCGCATGCTCTTCAGCATGGTGCGCACGAACAGCCCCTCGAACTGCTTCGCCACCTCCCGCGCCGATTCCGGCGTGGGGTTCCGGGTATCCAGGCGCAGCTTGCTCAGGGCCTGGGTGTCGAAGATATTGGCCTGACCGGCGATGTAGCCACTCATGGCAGAAGCTCCCGGCGGGAAGATTCACCACAGGGGCACAGCGACGCACAGAGCTGGGAAGGTGATTTTCTTACCATCATGATCTTGCCTTTCCGCTGTGAAACCCTGTGTTCTCTGTGCCTCTGTGGTTAAACACGACCTCAGATGACGATCAGCTCGGCCTGCAGCGCGCCCGCGCGTTTCAGGGCCTCGAGGATGGCCACCAGATCCCCCGGCGCGGCGCCGACGCGGTTCACCGCATCGACGATCTCCTGCAGCTCGGTGCCGGGGCCGAACAGGAACATGGGGTTGGTCTCTTCCTCCACGGCGATGCCGGTGTCCGGGGTGACCACGGTGTCGCCGCCGGCGAACGGGTTCGGCTGATCGACGTTGAAGTCTTCGCTGATGGTCACGGTGAGGCTGCCGTGAGTGACGGCGGCGGCGCGCACCCGCACCTGGTTGCCGATGACCACGGTGCCGGTGCGGGCGTTGACGATAACCCTGGCCGGCGCCTCGCCGGGGGTGAACTCCAGGTTCTCCACGAAGGAGATGAAGCTCACCCGCTGATCGGTGTCCGCCGGGGACTGCACGGCCACCGACACCGCATCCAGCGCCCGGGCGCTGCCGGGGCCCAGGGTTTCGTTGATGACTTCGGCCATGCGCTTGGCGGTGGTGAAATCCGGGTTGTGCAGGTTGAGCACCAGCGGCCCACCCTGGTCGAAGGGGTTGTTCACCTCCCGCTCCACGGTGGCGCCGCTGGGGATGGTGCCGCTGGAGGGGGTGTTCACCGAGATGCGCGAACCGTCGGCGCCGGAGACCCCGAAGCCGGAGACCACCACGCCGCCCTGGGCGATGGCGTAGATCTGGCCGTCGGCACCTTTCAGCGGCGTCATCACCAGGGTGCCGCCGCGCAGGCTGTCGGCATTGGCCAGGGAGGAGACGTTCACGTCCAGCCCCTGGCCGGGTTTGGCGAAGGGCGGCAGATCGGCGGTCACCATCACGGCGGCCACGTTGTTGAGCTGCATATTGGTGTTCGGCGGCAGGGTCACGCCCTGGGCGGCGAGCATGCTGCGGATGGACTGCACGGTGAAGCGCGCCTGGCTGGTCTGGTCGCCGGTGCCGTCCAGGCCCACCACCAGGCCGTAGCCCACCAACTGGTTCTTGCGCACCCCGGCCACCGAGGCCAGGTCCTTGATGCGCTCGGCCTGGGCCAGGTTCAGCAGGGCCAGGGAGAGTGTGATGACCGCAAGCAGACGCTTCATGGCGGATCTCCTCAGAAGGGCCACAGGCCGCTGTTGAACACCCGCGCGATCCAGCCCATGGTGTTGGCGTCGGCGAGCGCACCGTTGCCGGTGTAGCCGATGCGGGCGTTGGCCACGCGGGTGGATGACACGGTGTTGTCCGGGTTGACGTCATCGGGGCGGATGATGCCGCTCACGGTGATGTACTCGTCGCCCTGGTTGAGGGTCAGCTTCTTCTGGCCCTCGATGATCAGATTGCCGTTGGCCATGACGTCGGTGACGATGGCGGTGAGGTTGCCGGAGAGCGCGTTGCTCTGATCGGCGCTGCCACTGCCGCCAAAATTCCGCCCCGCCTCCACATTGGCGGACAGCGGGTTGCCGTTCACCGTCATCGCCCGGCCGAACACTTCCGGCACGCCCAGACCGATGCTCTGATCCTTGGCCACGGTGGTGCTGGAGTCCTTGCTGGCGTCGGTGGACTCTTCCAGCACCACGGTGATGATGTCGCCCACCCGGCGCGCGGTGCGGTCCTCGAACAGGCGCACACCGCGCCCCGCCTGGAAGATGGAGCCATTGTTGGCCCGGGGCGGCTCGCGCAGCTCGGGCTGGGGCAGCGGCTCCGGGGGCTGCTGGGGGACGCTGGCGCAACCGGCCAGCAGGGCCAGGGCGAGCATGGGAATGAGCTTGACGGCGTTCATGGTCCGGCCTCGGCTTAGAGGTTATTGGTGATGAACTGCAACATCTGGTCCGTGGTGGACACGGCCTTGGTGTTGGTCTCGAAACCGCGCTGGGTCTCGATCATGTTCACCAGTTCCTCGGCGATGTTCACGTTGGACGATTCCAGCATGCCCTGCTGCACGCTGCCGATGCCGTTCAACCCCGGCGCGCCGACCTGGGCCGGGCCACTGCCGGCGGTCTCCACATAGAGGTTGCCGCCCACGGCCTGCAGGCCGGCGGGGTTGATGAAGTCGGCGAGCTGAATGTTCCCCACCTGCACCGGCTGGGCCTGGCCCTGCACGGTGGCGCTGACGGTGCCGTCCTGCCCGATGCTGATGCTCTGGGTGTTGGCCGGCACATTGATGGCCGGCTCCAGGCGCAGGCCACCGGCGGTGACCACCTCGCCCTGGTCGTTGATCTGGAAGGAGCCGTCGCGGGTGTAGGCCACACTGCCGCCGGGCTGGGCGATCTGGAAAAAGCCCCGACCGTCCACGGCCAGATCCAGCGAGTTGCCGGTCTGCATCAGGTTGCCCTGGGTGTGCATCTTCTCGGTGGCCACCACCCGCACGCCGGTGCCCAGGTTCAGCCCCGAGGGCAGACGCGAATCCTGGGTGGCCTGGCCACCCGCCTGACGCACGGTCTGATAGACCAGGTCCTCGAACTTCGCCCGGTCCTTCTTGAAACCGGTGGTATTGACGTTGGCCAGGTTGTTGGACACCACCGACATGCGCGTCTGCTGGGCGTCCAGGCCGGTCTTCGCGACCCAAAGTGCCGGGTTCATGGCATCACCTCTTTGCTTGATTGCCTGTGAGTTTCATCATGCAGTTAACGTGCCAGCCAGCTCACAACCCCTGCAGGAGGGGGATTTTCAGGGGGGGTTAACCGCAGAGGCGCAGAGGACGCAGAGTCACGCGGAGGAAAGACAGTTTAAAATCTATTCTCTGCGATCAAACACTCCCCTAGCTATTGCGCAACAAGCGCTGGGCCTGTTCGTCGTTGCTCTTGGCCTCGCTCATGAGCTTGACGTAGGCCTCGTAGCGGCGGGCGTTGTCGATCATCTGCACCAGGCCATCCACCAGGTTCACATTGCTCGATTCGAGCATGCCGGTGTTGACCCGTACATTGGCGTCGGCGGGCTGGGGCTCGCCGCTGGCGTGGCGGAACAGGCCATCCTCGCCCTTGCCCATTGCCGCATTATCGGGCTGGACCAGCTTGATCCGGTCCACCACCGCCAAAGTATTGGCGGCCTGCCCCAGGGGCACCACGCTGAGGGTGCCGTCCTGGCCGATCTCCACCTTCTGCGCCGGGGGCACGGCCACCGGGCCGCCCTCGCCCAGCACCAGATTGCCGTCGCCGGTCTCCAGCAGCCCGTTGGGGTTGATGTGGAAATCGCCGCGCCGGGTGTAGGCCTCGGTGCCGTCGGGGGCCTGCACCGCGATCCAGCCCTCGCCCTGGATGGCCACATCCAGCTGCCGGCCGGTGTTGAGCATCGCCCCCTGGCTGAGGTCCGAGCCGGTGGTGGCCAGCTCGCTGTAAGCGCGGGAGTCGTGACCGGGGCCGCTCACCGGGGCCTGCAGCAAGGCCTGGAAATCGGCCCGAAAGCCGGTGGTGTTGGCATTGGCCAGGTTGTGACTGACCTGCTGCTGGTTCTGCATGGCGTGCTTGGCGCCGGTCATCGCAAGGTAAAGCATGCGGTCCATGGTCAGGGCTCCTTGAAGCTGGGCGATCTCTCCCCCCTTGGGAGCGGCTCATGCGCTCCCAAGGGGTTGGCGGGTGGCGTTAACCGCGGATGTTGAGGATTTCCCGGGTCAGCTGATCCTGGGTGGAGATCATCTGGGCGTTGGCCGAGTAGTTGCGCTGGGCGGTGATCATCTTCACCAGCTGCTCGGTCAGGTCCACATTGGATTGCTCCAGCGCCCCCGCCTCGATCACCCCCAGGCCGCCGTCCCCCGGGTTGCCCATCACCGGCTGGCCGGAGGCGAAGGTCTCCACCCAGCTGGTGCCGCCCACGTTCTGCAGGCTCTCGGGGGCGGGGAAGTTGGCCAGCGCCACCTGCCCCAGCACCTGGGACTGGCCGTTGGTGTAGCGGGCGAAGATGGTGCCGTCGCCTTCCACGCTGAGGCTGGAGAACTGCCCGGCGGCATAGCCGTCCTGGTCGATGCGGGTCACCGCGAAGGGGGTGCCGAACTGGGTGAGGCTGGAGAAATCGATCTCGTAGCGCAATTCGTTGGCGCCGCCCAGGGGGCCGCCGCTGAAGGCCACTTCGGCGCTGTTCGGCCCGGTGGCGCTGACGTCGGCGACGATGGCCGGGTCCACGTCCGGCACGCCGGGCTGGGTGTCGGGCAAAGTGGGGTCGTTATCCACCGCCACGCCGGAGAACACACCGTTCTGGTCGAAATTGAGCTGGATGGGGCCGCGCGCGCCGCTGCCGACACCTTCCACTTCCGCATAGGCCGTCCAGGTGTTGTCGGCATCCTTGCGAAAATACAGGGTCTGCACATGCTCCCGGCCCAGGGAGTCGAACACGGTGGTGGAGGTGGAGAAGTTGTACTGCTCCGGGCGCGGGTTTAGGCGGTCAAAGGCCAGCGTCGGATCCAGCGGGTCGATGGCGTTGTCCTGGGCGTCCAGGTTGGCGACGATGCTCATCGCGACGCCGGTGCCGCCGGTGGCCCGCGGGTTCACGTCCCCGGTCTGCACGCTCAGAGGCCCCAGCTGGCCGGTGACGTTGCCCTGGGCATCGGCCAGGAAGCCGGTCAGTTGCTGCCCCTGGGCGTTGCTCACGAAGCCATCCCGGTCCAGTTCGAAGGCGCCGGCACGGGTATAGGCGACGTTGCCGCCGTCATTGACGCGGAAGAAGCCGGTGCCGTCGATGGCCAGGTCCAGCGCGTTGCCGGTGTAATCCCGGCCGCCCTGGGTGAACTGCTGGCGGATATCCGACAGGCGCACGCCCTGCCCCACGGCATTGCTCGCCGCGCCCAGGTTGCTGGAGGCGAAGATATCGGCGAACTCCGCCCGGCTCTGCTTGAAGCCGATGGTGGAACTGTTGGCAACGTTGTTGCCGGTGACGTCCAGATCGGTGCTGGCGGCCTTCAGGCCGGTCAGTGCGGTTTCAAAGCTCATCTCACACCCCCTGCGGTGGTCTTATTGGATCTGCTGTACGGAATCGAGGGAGGTCTCGCCCAGGCCGGCGAGGGTCAGGGTCGGGCTCTGCCCGCCCTGTCCCAGCCGCACGCTCTGCACCTGGGCGCTGCTCACGGTCTCCAGGGCATAGCTCTCGCCCTCGTAAACCGTGCTGGCGCTGATCTGGTAACGCCCCGGGGGCAGGCTGTTGCCCTCGGCGTCGGTACCGTCCCAGCTGAAGGCGGTCTGGCCCGCCGGCTGGCCGCCCAGGTTGCGCTCGTGGACGAGCTGCCCGGCGGCGTTGCGAATCTTCACCGTCAGATTATCGACACGGCTCGGCAGCTGGATGCCGGCGCGCAGCTCGCCGCCTTCGGCCAGATAACCTTCCGGCGAGCGGATGCTGACCTCGCGACCCACCAGGCTGGCGGCGCGCAGGGCCTGGTCGGATTTCATGTCGGCGGTGAATTCGGAGAAGGCCTTGCTCAGCTCGCCGATGCCGTTGGCGGAGGTGAACTGGGCGATCTGGGTCATGAATTCGCCGCTCTGCATGGGCTCCATGGGGTCCTGGTTGCGCAGCTGCGCGGTCATGAGCTTGAGGAAGTCCTCCTGGCCCATCTCGCTCTTGCCGCGGCCGGCGCCCTGGCTGCCGCCCACGCCGTTGCCGCCACTCAGTGCCGAAAAATCAATCATGCTCTACCCCCTTATTGGCCCAGCCGCAGGGTCTGCAGCAGGAGTTCACGGGAGGTGTTCATGACCTCCACGTTGTTCTGGAAGCTGCGCGAGGCGGAGATCATATTGGTCATCTCCTCCACGGCGTTGACGTTGGAGCGGTATACATAGCCGTTGCCATCGGCCATGGGATGGTCCGGCTGGTACAGGGCCTGCACCGGCGCCTCGCTCTCGACGATGCCCTGCACCCGCACGCCCACGCCGGCGGCCTCGTTGGCGCCGGCCTGGCTGGCCTTGAGCGCGGCGGCGAACACCGGCTGGCGGGCGCGGTAGGCCTCGACCTCGCTGCCGGCGACGCTCTCGGCATTGGCCAGGTTGCTCGCCGTGGTGTTCAGCCGCAGGGACTGGGCGTTCATGGCGGAGCCGGCGATGTTGAACACATGCAACAGGGACATGGTGATTACTCCCCTCTGAGCGCGCCGAGCAGACCCTGGATCCGCCCGGTCAGGAAATTGAGCGACGCCTGGTAGTGCACGCTGTTCTCGGCGAACTTGGCCTGCTCCACCTGGGTTTCCACGGTGTTGCCGTCCAGGCTCGGCTGCTGAGGCACGCGGTAGAGCGCACGGGGCTGGAAGGCGCCGCCGCCCTCGGGCTGGATATGCCGGGCGTGGGTGGCGCGCATCTCGCCCTGCCCGCCCTGGGCCTGACGCAGCGCCGCCTGGAAGTCCAGGTCGCGGGCCTTGTAGTTGGGCGTATCGGCGTTGGCCAGGTTCTCGGCCAGCAGTTTGGTGCGCTCGGCGCGCAACTTGAGTGCGGCCGCATGCACACCGAAGGTCTTGTCGAAAGAGATGCTCATGGCTCGCCTCGCAATGAATCGTTGCCGAAGCATCTGCAAGGGGTGTGCCAAGTGGCCGCTAAACGAGGAGTACGCCGGGTTGGAGGCCGCCCGGGCAGGGATCAGGCCGGTGGCCCGGGGCGAGGGGCCGGGCGGGCGGCGTCGGTTTTCTGACGGCTCGCCGCGAGGAGCGCGCGGCTCAGGCTTTCAGGCGATAGATGGAGCCGTTGGCTGTGCGGACCATCTCGAAGGCGTCGCTGTGCCGGGCCAGGGATTCGCTGGCCCCCAGCATCAGGTAGCCGCCCGGGTTCAGGATGCGGCTCATGCGGGAGATGATGTCCTGGCGGGATTCGGCTGAAAAATAAATGAGCACATTGCGGCACATGATCAGATCGAAGCGCCCCAGCAGGCTGTAGCTCTCCAGCAGGTTGTGCAGCCGAAAGTGCGCGCGGCGACGGATCTCCGGCTTCACTTCCCAGTGCGCTTCATCCACCGGGGTGAAGAAGCGCTCCTGGCGCTCGCGGCTCAGGCCGCGGTTCATGGCGGCAGTGCCATAGCGGGCGGCGTTGGCGTGGCTGATCATGGCCGGGGCGATATCGGTGCCGATAATCTCGGTGTCCAAGGAATTGCCCTGGTCATTGAACTCCTGGTTGGTCATGGCCACGGAGTAGGCCTCCTGCCCGGAGGAACAGGCGGCCGACCAGATGCGGGTGCGCCAGCGTCGGGCCTGCAGCCACTCGGGGAACAGATAGTTCTGCAGGATCAGGAAGGGGTAGCCATCACGAAACCACTGGGTTTCGTTGGTGGTCATGGCCTCGATGACCTCGCCACGCAGGCTTTGGGCGCCTGCCCGATCCAGGGCCTCCACCAGCGCGCCCAGGTCCGTGAAACCGTGGCGGCTCATGGTGTGGCCGAGTCGGCTGCTTACCAGATACTGCTTGTGCTCGCCCAGGACAATGCCGCTGGAGCGCTCCAGAAATCGGCAAAATCGTTCATAGTCTTCGGCCTTGATGGCGGTCATCGGCAAACCCGGTCGTTATACCCGCGGCGGCTGTTTGCCAAGTCCCTCGGCATGGTGGCCTCCTGCCGGCATGAGCGCAACATTATACGGCTTGGCCCATCTGTTCCAGCCGCCCGTTCACCTTCTCGGCCAGCTCCTCGGGATGGAACTTGGCGAGAAAGTCATCGGCACCCACCCGCTGCACCATCTCCTTGTTGAACACGCCGCTCAGGGAGGTATGCAACAGCACATGCAGGCGCATTAGCTCATCGTCGTCACGGATTCGGCGGGTCAGGGTATAGCCGTCCATCCGGGGCATCTCGATGTCGGAAATCACCAGCAGCAGGCGCTTGAACGGAGACTCCGGATCCTGGCTCCACTCCTTGAGTGTCTTGAGGGCCTGTTCGCCGTCGTTGGCCAGGGTGACCTCCACGCCGATGCGCTCCAGGGTGCGCTTGATCTGGTTGCGCGCCACCACGGAGTCGTCGGCCACCAGCACATGCCAGGCACCGGCGTCTTCCCGGCTCTGCACCGCTTCCTCGTTGAAGTTCACGCCGCCGGCGGCGTTGATCTCGGCGAGCACCTTCTCCACATCGACGATCTGCACCAGCTCCTGCTCCACCTTCGCCACGGCGGTCATGTAACTGTTGGCGCCGCCGCTGGGCGGGGGCAGCACGTCCTGCCAGTTCATGTTGATGATCCGGTCGACGGCGGCCACCAGGAAGCCCTGCACCGTGCGGTTGTACTCGGTGATGATGATCGAACCCTTTTCCCCCTCGCGCAGGGGAATGCCCGAGGTGGCCATGTTCAGGTCTATCACCGAGACGGTCTTGCCACGGATGTGGGCAACGCCGCGCACCGCCGGATGAGCGTGGGGCAGGCGGTTCAGCCGCCCCACGGGGAGCACCTCGCGCACCTTGAAAACGTTGATACCGAAGCGTTGCCGGCCGTTCATGCGAAACAGCAGCAGCTCCATCCGGTTGCGCCCGGCCAGCTGGGTACGCTGGTCCACACTCGCCATAATGCCTGCCATCGATCCCCCTCAAGCCCGAGGCCCCGCCTCGCTGGCCGCTACAAGTGATTCGCCACCGCATCGGACCTTTGCCCGATTGCACTGTATACATCGGTACGCCGCGCCAAAGCTTTAGGGAGACTCGGATCGACCCCTTGGCCCCCGGGCGCCTGGCATGAAATCTGCAAGCAACCCGCCAAACCGACAAGGGCCAGCCCGGCGGAGCGTTCATGACATGCAGCAGCAAGGTATTTCCAGGCTATTCGGCAAGCGCCGGCGACGCGACGTCGTCTTTTTGACACGTGCCCTGCTCCTCGCCCTGTGTCTGATCCCCGGCGCCGCGCCGGCGGAGGCGCTGCAGTCGCTGGAGAGCATCCGGCAAAAGGTACAGGCATATCTGCAGGAAAACCATGCGGGGCTGGGGGAAAATACCCGGGTGGAGATTGGCCGCCTGGACCGGCGCCTGCGCCTGGCGGCCTGTGGCGAGCCGCTGGCGGTGTCCTCGCCCTACGGCAAGCCGCGCAGCGGCAGCGTGACCCTGGAGGTGAGCTGCGCCGGCCCCAAGGCCTGGCGCCTGTACGTGCCTGCCCGCATCGAGAGCTACCTGCCGGTGCTGAGCCTGAGCCGGAACCTGCCCCGGGGCGCCATGCTAAAGGAATCCGATCTGCAGCCGCTAAGACAGAACATTGCTGCACTGCCGCACGGCTATTTTACCGATGCCGCGGAGCTGGTGGGCATGGAACTGCGGCGCCCCTTGCGCGCCGGCGCGGTGGTCTCCCCCGGCGCGGTAAAGGCCCCGACCCTGGTGCGCCGGGGCCAGAACGTGAGGCTGGTGGTGGAGAGCGGCGGCGTGCGGATCAGCTCGCAGCTGGAGGCGCTGCAGGACGGGGCCGAGGGCGAGCTGATAAGGCTGAAAAATCCACGCTCGGGGCGTATTGTGCAGGGCAGGGTCAGCGGCCGGGACACGGTACGCATCAAACTGTAATTTTTTATTAAAGCTTTGGGCCGAACGGCCGATATATCTGACGAGTCAGAACGGCCGAGCCCCCGAAACGGGAGCGGGCTCCAAGGAGTAAGGCAGATGAGCAACCCCATCGACAACGGCTCGCGCATCAACGGCGGCGCGCCGCTAGGCGGCCTGCGCAAGGCCCATGCTGGCGCGGTGCAAGGCACCGACCTGGCCGCGGAGGCCGAGCGCAAGGATGCCGGCAACGCCACCCAGACCAGCGGCAGCAACGCGTCCGAGCGGCTGCAGGCGGTGCGCGATCGCATCGATAACACCCCGGAAGTGGACATGGAGCGGGTGGAGGCCATCAAGCAGCAGATCGCCGACGGCGAATACCCGCTGAACCCGGAGCGCATCGCCGAGAAGTTCCTGGAACTGGAAGGCATGCTCAACGACTGAGTGACAGCGTGATGAGCGGACAGGCAGCAGTAAGTTCCGAATGCGAGGCACAGATGGCGGGGCTCCTGACGCAGACCCTGGCGGCCTGCGAAGAGCTGACCGTGGTGCTGGGCGATGAGCAACGCAGCATCGCCGACGCCGATGGCGACGCCCTGCCCGCGCTGATCCAGCGCAAGCTGGAGCTGCTGCAGCAGCTGGAGAGCCTGGAGCAGGATCGGCGCCGGCTGCTGGGCCACGAGGCCGCCGCGAATGAAGGGGCGATGCAGGCCTTCATCGCCGGCTGTGCCCGGGGCGATGCCCTGGAGGCGCAATGGCAGGCGCTGCTGGGGCAATTGCGCCAGCTGCAGGCGGTGAACGAGGCCAGCGGCGCACTGATCAACCGCGGCCTGCACCAGACCGAAGCCTCCCTGAGCGTGCTCACCGGGCGCGATCGGCAGAACACCTACGAGTCCGGCGGCCAGCGCCCCGGCTACGGCCCGGGGCGCGAACTCAGCCGTGCCTGAGGGAGCCGGGGCACCGACACGGCTTCGGCACCACAACGCCCTCCCCCTCCCGCCAGCCCGCCCGGGCCGGTAGAATGCCGCGCATGGCTGCCTACCAAGATACCCCCGCGCAACAGATCCGCAACGCCGGCCAGCGCGCCGCCCTGCTCAAACGCCTGGTGAAGGACCGCGCCCTGCTGTCGGTGCGCCTCCCCGGACGAGAGGGCCGATACACCAGCGTGCTGCTCAGCGTGGACGCGAACAAAAACACCCTGCTGCTGGACGAGCTTACCCCGGAGGCGGGCCACCGGCTGATGGAGGAAGGCGTGGAGGTCGCGGTGATCGGTCGCTGCCGGGGCGTGGAACTGCGCTTTCGCTGCACGGTCCAGCGCCTTGAGCGCGAGGGCGATGTCTACGGTTATCGCTGCCCCCTGCCCACCAGCCTGGACTACTACCAGCGTCGGGAGAATCACCGGGTGCCGGTGCGACTGAGCTTTCAGCACGAGGTCTCCCTGGGCGGCACCGAGGAGCAGATCGGCGCCCGCCTGACGGATATTTCCACGGGCGGACTGGGGGGCGTGCTGGGCGATGTGACCGCCGGCCTGCAGCGCGGCGAGCGCTATACCTGCCGCATTCAACTCAGTGACCGCCCGCCCATCGACGTGCGGGTGGAGATCCGCTTTCTGGGGCGTGGGGGCGTCCAGAATCAGCGCTTCGGCGCCCAGTTCGTCGACCTGCGCCCCGGCCATGCCCGCCAGATAGAGCGCCTGGTCAGCGAACTGGAGCGCCAGGCTCTGCGGGGGGAATAATCCGCCCGCGGTTAAACAACCCAAACACAAAAAAGCCGGCCTCTTGGCCGGCTTTTTCGCGGATTTGGTGGAGCTAGGCGGGATCGAACCGCCGACCTCCTGCATGCCATGCAGGCGCTCTCCCAGCTGAGCTATAGCCCCGTGTCCGTAACGAGATGCGCATTATACAGCGCGGCTTTTCATCGTCAACCCTGTTCGGCGGATTCGATGTGGGCGATGGCCCGATCCAGCCGCGCCAGGGTCTTCTCCCGCCCCAGAAGATCCAGGGTGGCATCGATGGAGGGCGAGACCGGCCCCCCCATCACCGCCACCCGCAGCGGCTGCGCCACCTTGCCCAGCTTCAACTCCAGCCGCTCGGCGGTGAGCTGCACCAGCTCGTGCAGCTTCACGCCGTCCCATTCGGCAAGCTCCGCGAAGGCGCTGCGCAGGGACTTCAGCACGGTCAGGGCCTCGCCCTTGAAGTTCTTCCTGGCCGCCTTTTCGTCGTAGGCATCGAAATCCCGGTAGAAAACCACGCTCTGCTCGGCGAGCTCCGCCAGGGTCTTGCAGCGCTCACGCTGCACCCGCGTCAGCGCGAGCACATCCGGGCCGGTGGCCGGGTCTATGCCCTGCTCGCCCAGATGGTGGCTCAGGTGCCGGGCGACGTGCTCCACCGGCAGGCTTTTCAGATAGTGCTCGTTCAACCAGCCGAGCTTGCCCGGGTTCAAGCGCGAGGCGGAGGCGTTGATATCGTCGATATCGAACAGGTTCACCATTTCGTCCAGCCCGAAGATTTCCTGATCGCCGTGGGACCAGCCCAGGCGCACCAGATAGTTGATCACCGCCTCCGGCATGTAACCCTTGTCCCGGTACTCCATCACGCTGGCCGCCCCGGTGCGCTTGGAGAGCTTCTTGCCCTCCTCGTCGAGGATCATGGGCACATGGGCGTAAACCGGGGGCTCGTGGCCCAGGGCGCGCATGATATTCATCTGCCGCGGCGTGTTGTTGAGATGGTCGTCGCCCCGGATGACGTGGGTGATGCCCATATCGGTATCGTCCACCACCACGGTGAAGTTGTAGGTGGGGGTGCCGTCGCCCCGGGCGATGATCAGGTCATCCAGCTCGGTGTTGCTGTAGACCACGCGGCCGCGCACCCGGTCATCGATGACCACCCCGCCATCGTCCGGGTTGCGAAAACGCACCACCGGGGCCGGCGCGTTTTCCGGGCGCTCGCTGAGGTTGATGCAGCAGCGGTCGTAGCGGGGCTTTTCCTTGCGCGCCATCTGCTCTTCGCGCAGTTTCTCCAGCCGCTCCCGGGTACAGTAGCAATAATAGGCCTTGCCCTCGGCCAGTAGCTGCTCGATGACCACCTTGTAGCGGTCGAAGCGGCCGGTCTGGTAGAAGGGGCCCTCGTCATAGTCCAGGCCCAGCCAGCTCATGCCCTCCAGGATGGCATTCACCGCCTCGTCGCTGGACCGCTCCCGGTCCGTGTCCTCGATGCGCAGCACGAAGCTGCCGCCGTGGCGGCGGGCATAGAGCCAGGAGAACAGCGCGGTGCGGGCGCCGCCGATGTGCAGATAACCGGTGGGGCTGGGGGCGAAGCGAGTCTTGACGGTCATGGGGGTCCTGCCGAGATGCGGTTGGAAAGGCGGGCGCTATCTTAACAAAGAACCGGAGCGGCGCGGCGTTGACAGCCGGGGGCAAGCTGATAGAATGCGCGCTCTCGAATACGGACGCGTAGCTCAGCGGGAGAGCACTGCCTTCACACGGCAGGGGTCGCTGGTTCAATCCCAGCCGCGTCCACCATCTTCCCGGAAAGGGGCCAGGCGAAAGCCTGGCCCCTTTTTCTTGGTTCTTCGCGGGTTGGCGGGAGCCCAACAGCGCGCTCGATAGTGGTGATGGCCGGGCCTGCGGGCTTGGCGGCGGGTCCTGGGGCGGGCGCGGCCGACGGCCGCCCACGATTTGCCACCGGGCTGCGCCCGGCGCTCCCCTGCGCTTCTCGCCGGAAGGGGGCGAGCAGCAAACTCGCTACGCTCAAACAAGCTGCTCGCTGATCCCCTTCCGGCTGCGATGCTCGGCTGCATCGACGGCCGCCGCCGGCCGTACCCGCCCCCGGGACCTTCACGCTCCGGTGGGCGCTCCACCAGTAGCTGGGAGCCGGGTCAGGTCTGATGCTGGGGGCGATGTACCTGCCGGGCAGCTCATCCGGTTTGGGCGAAACCGTTCCTGTTTCCCTGGGCGGTTCCGCTCAAGACCGAGGCACCCAAGCCGATTTCACCTCGCCCGGGTCCGGCGCGGGAGGATCAGCATCGCCCCTTGCCGGCGAGTTTCTGGCAGCATGAAACCCTACGCCCATTTCAGGGGTCGAACAGCCACGCAGGCGGACGCCCATGGAACATATCTATCAGGAAATCACCCTGCTGCTGCTGATTTCCGCGGTGATCGGCGTCATCGCCCTGCGGCTCCGTCAGCCGCTTATCGTCGCCTTCATCCTGGTGGGTTTGTTCGTGGGGCCGTCGGGGCTCGAGCTGGTGGGCGCCACCGCGGAAGTCCATCTGCTCGCGCAGATCGGCATCACCATTCTCCTGTTCCTGGTAGGCCTGAAACTCGACCTGCATCTGGTCCGGCAATTGGGGCCGGTGGCACTCGCCACGGGCCTGGGGCAACTGGGCTTCACCATCCTGTGCGGCTACGGGCTGGCCTTGCTGCTCGGCCTGGAGAGCATGACCGCGCTCTACGTGGCGGTGGCGCTGACCTTCTCCAGCACCATCATCATCGTCAAGCTGCTCTCGGACAAACGCGAGCTCGATGCCCTGCACGGGCGCATCGCCATGGGCTTTCTGATCGTGCAGGACATTGCCGTGGTGGTAGCCATGGCCCTGATCAGCGCCCCGGGCACCGGTGAATCCTCGCTGATGCCGGCCCTGCTCATGGTGGGCAGGTTGCTGCTCACCGTGGCCGCCATCCTTTTGCTCATGCGCTACGTCATGCCCCGCCTGATGGGGCTGCTGGCGCACTCCCCGGAACTGACCCTGGTTTTCGCAGTGGCCTGGGGCACGGCCATGGCCAGCGTCGGCGATATGGCCGGCTTCGGCAAGGAAGTGGGAGCGTTCCTGGCGGGCTTTTCCCTCGCCTCCACCGGGCACCGGGACGTGGTGGGCTCTCGCCTGGAGAGCCTGCGCGACTTCCTGCTGCTGTTCTTCTTCATCGACCTGGGAACCAAGCTGGATCTGGGCCTGCTCGGCGCGGAGATCCCCGCCGCGCTGGCGTTGTCGGCCTTCGTGTTGTTCGGCAACCCGCTGGTGGTGATGGCGATCATGGGCTACATGGGCTATCGCAAGCGCACCGGCTTCAAGGCCGGCCTGACCGTGGCGCAGATCAGCGAATTCTCCATTCTGTTCATTGCCCTGGGCGTCTCCATGGGCCATGTGCCGGACACCGCGCTGGGGCTGGTCACGCTGGTGGGCCTGATCACCATCACCCTGTCCACCTACATGATTCTCTACTCCGATCAGCTCTACGTCCGACTCTCTCGCTGGATGAGCCCGTTCGAGCGACGCCATCCTTATCGGGAAATGCAGGTGGAGCAACGCCGCCAGACCCTGCAGGGTGCGGATGTGGTAATCATCGGCATGGGCCGACTGGGCCGGCGCATCGCGCGGCTGCTGCAGCAGGGGGGCTACCAGGTGGTGGGCGTGGACTTCGACCCGGATGCCCTGCGACGCGCCGAGGAATACGACATCGTGGTCTTCCCGGCCGATGCGGGTGATCACGAGTTCATCGCCAGCCTGCCCGCCCGCCCCGATAACTTTCTGGTCTCCACCCTGCCCCGCTGCGACACGGCCCTTTCCCTGTTGAAAGGGCTGCGGGATGCGGGCAACCGGGCCCAGCTGATGATGGCCGCCTTCAACGAGCGCGACGCCGAGCGGCTGGGCCTGGCGGGGGTACAACGCCTGCTCCTGCCCTACACCGACGCCGCCGACCACGCCGCCAGCCAGATCATCGAGGCCCTGGGCGGGACCAACCGGCCAGCCTGACCCCCCGCGCCCGGCCCCACCGGGGATCCCGGATTCCCGCCTTCGGCTCACCCGGGCAAGGCGGGCCCGGGTACCCACATTCACGAAACACCATCCCTTTCCGCGCCGCCACAATGCCGCGAAGCGAGATCACGGAATCTCCTTTTCCCTAACGACAACCAATACCTACGCGATGTTGCAATGCGTCAAAAGCATTGCTATATTGCACCGCACCAATCAGTAAGAAACGCGATCGACGCGGAGGAAAAACCATGTACGCAGAAATCATCAACAAGACCACCGAGCAGTTCCAGCAGCTTCAGGCCCCGGTGAAGCAGTTCAACAGCCTGGTCGTGGACCATATGGACAAGCTGACCCAGTTCCAGCTGGACGCCGCCCAGTCCTACGCCGAGCTCGGCATGCAGAACCTGCGCGCCGCCCTGGAGGTGAAGCAGCCCCAGGATCTGCAGCAGTACGTCGGCCAGCAGAAGAGCGTGGCGGAAACCGTGAGCAAGAAGCTCAACGACGACGCCACCACCCTGGTGGCGCTGAACAAGGGTTTCGTGGAAGGCGTGCAGAAGCTGGCCGAGGAAGCCAAGCCCGTCGCCGCCGAAGCCCCCAAGGCCAAGCCGGCCGCGCGCAAGTCGGCGGCTCGCAAGAGCGCCTGAACACCTGAGGGTGTGAGTCATGGCAACCGCCGGTTCCGCCGGCGGTTTCTTTTTTGGCCTGGTGCCCGGACTCTTGAAGATCCTGCCCCAGGCCCCCAGTGTCAAAAACTCGCAACAACACCACAAACCCTGCCGCAGAAGCCGCCCAAGGCTGGCGCCGCCATGAAACCGTCTTCGTGGCCCACCGCCCCACCGCCGGCCGAGCTGCGCGCGAGGGAGATCAACCAGGGATTCGGTTATGTCTCGCCTCATCTGCCTGCTGCTGATCAGTGTGCTGCTCCACGCGCCCGCCCGGGCCGCGGAGAGCCTGGACCGTCTGCGTGAAGGCCTGGAAGCCTACCAGGCGGGCGACTACACCCTTGCAGCCGAGCGCCTGCAGAGTCTCGCCGACGCCGGCCAAGGCACGGCTCAAGGGCTGTTGGCCTTCATGTATCTGCGTGGCGAGGGCCTGCCCCGGGATCCGCGCCTGGCCGCCCACTGGGCCAAACAGGCCGCCGCCGCGGGTGACGCCCCGGCCCAGGGGCTGCTCGCCGGCTTCCATGCCCAGGGTTACTACGTGGAGCAGGACGACGGGCTCGCCGTGTACTGGGCCCGGGCCGCCGCGGAACAGGGCATCCACAGCGCCCAGAACCTGCTGGCGCTCAGCTATTACCACGGCCGCGGCGTGGATCCGGACCCGGGCCTCGCCGCCCGTTGGGCACTCCCCGCGGCACGGGCCGGTGAAGCCGCCTCCCAGGCCCTGCTCGCCCAGCTCTATCACTTCGGCAAGGGGGTGCCGGCCGACCCGGCCCAGGCCCTGTACTGGGCACGCCTTGGCGCCGCCCAGAACCATCCGACCGCCCAGCTGCTGCTGGGGCTGATGCACCTGCGCGGCCGCGCGGTGACACAGGACTACGTGCGCGCCCATATGTGGACCAATCTCGCCGCGGCGGGCGGCCTGAGCGCCGCGGCCCGCTTGCGCGATGGCATCGCCGCGCGCATGTCTCCGGCACAGATCGCCGAGGCCCAGCGGCTCGCCGCCGGCCAGTTGGGCCCGGCCCTGGCCGGGCGCTGACCCCCGAGGCAGGGGGAAGTATCTCCCCTCCGATCACGTTATAGTTGGGCCCGTGACTGCCGCCAAGGAGCACCGGCCATTTCCAGCAGCAGCCCTCATTTCACCCTGAACCGGGCCGCCCGCCGCGTGCGGTGCCACGGGGAGTGGCGCGCGCCTCTGCTGCACTCGGTAGAGCGCCAACTGGGGGAGCTGGGCGCACAGGCGGGCGAATGGACGGTGGATGCCCGCGACACCCGCGCACTGGACAGTGCCGGCGCGCTGCTGCTGCTGAAACTGCGCCAGCACCTGGGTGGGGCGGAATTGCGGTTGCATCCGGAACAATCCCGCCTGCTGGCGCTGCTCCAGACCGTGGAACCGGAACAAGCACCCGCCGAGACCCCGGGCCCCGGCCTGCTGGAGCACCTGGGCCGCGCCACCGTCACCGTTGCCCGGGAATCCGCCGCCCTGCTGCAGTTCATCGGCGAGTCCGCCGCCGACAGCCTGCCGCGGCTGCTCCGCCCCCATACCCTGCGCTGGCGCCAGATCACCAACGACATTCACCGTGCCGGGCTGGACGCCCTGCCCATTGTCGGCCTGCTGGTGTTCCTGATGGGCGTGGTCATCGCCTACCAGGGCGGCGGCCCGCTGCAGGATTACGGCGCCAATATCTACCTGGTGGACCTGCTCAGCATCACCATGCTGCGGGAGATGGCGCCGCTGGTCACCGCCATCGTGGTCGCCGGGCGCACCGGGTCGGCCTATGCCGCACAGCTGGGCACCATGAAGATCACCGACGAGGTGGACGCCCTGCGCAGCCTGGGCATCACCCCCACCGAGATGCTGGTGCTGCCCAAGTTCATCGCCCTGCTCATCGCCCTGCCGCTGCTCACGGTTTTCGCCGACCTGCTCGGGCTGATCGGCGGCATGCTGGTGGCCCAGGCCTGGTTCGACATCGCTTACCGGGAATTCCTCGGCCGCCTGCCGGTGGCGCTGGATCACAGCGCCTACTGGGTGGGCATCATCAAGGCGCCCATCTTCGCCGCGATCATCGTCACCGTGGGCTGTTTCAATGGGCTGCGGGTCAACGGCAGCGCCGAGGAAGTGGGCCGGGGCACCACCCGCAGCGTGGTGCAGGCAATCTTTCTGGTGATCGTCACCGACGCGCTGTTCTCGGTGCTGTTTCGCACGCTGGGGATCTGATGGACGGGCGAGCGATCATACGCGCCAGGGGGCTGAGCACGCGGGTGGGGGGCAAGACCCTGCACAGCGCGCTGGATATGGAGGTGCACCGGGGCGAGGTCATGGCCATCGTCGGCGGCAGTGGCAGCGGCAAGACGACTCTGCTGCGCACCCTGGCGCTGCTGCACCCGGCCGCGGGGGGTGAGATCGAGCTGCTGGGCGAAGCGGTGCAGGGCCGCCGAGGCAATGCCCTGCGCGCCCTGCGCGTGCGGCTGGCGGTCATGTTCCAGAACGGCGCCCTGTTCACCTCGCTGAACGTGCTGCAGAACATCGCCCTGCCCCTGCGCGAGCATACCCGGCTCGGCCCGGCGCTGATTCGGGAGCTGGCCATGATCAAGCTGCGGCTCGCCGGCCTGCCACCGGAAGCCGCCAACAAGTTCCCCGGCGAACTCAGCGGGGGCATGGTCAAGCGCGCCGCCCTGGCCCGGGCACTGGCCCTGGACCCGGCGGTGCTGTTCCTGGACGAGCCCACCGCCGGGCTGGACCCGGTGGGCGCGGCGGGCTTCGATGAGCTGATACTGGAGCTGCGGGAGCTGCTGGGCCTGACCGTGCTGCTGGTCACCCACGACGTGGATGCCCTGTGGCGAGTCACCGACCGGATCGCTTTCCTGGGGGCGGGGCGCCTGCTGGCGGTAGCCCCGGTGGCGGAACTCGCCCGCTCACCGGAGCCGGAAATTCAGGACTACTTCAGCGGCCCCCGGGGCCGTCGCGCAGAGGAGGGCTGATGGAACCGCGCGCAAGTTACACCGCCGTAGGCGCTTTCGTGCTGGCACTGGGTTCAGCGCTGCTGGCCATGGGCCTGTGGCTGGGCAGCGATATCAGCACCCAGAGCTACAAGCGCTACAGCGTCTACTTCACCGAATCGGTCTCGGGGCTCAACAGGGACGCCGCGGTGAAATACCACGGCGTGCGCGTGGGTCGGGTAGCCGTGGTGGAGCTGGCCCCCGCAGACCCCAACCGCGTCCATGTGCTGCTGGAGGTTGAGGCGGACACGCCCATCAAGGTGGATACCCGGGCACGCCTGGATGTGCAGGGGCTGACCGGCCTGGCCCATGTGGAGCTGAGCGGCGGCGACCCGCGCTCCCCCGCCCTGCCCTCCACCGACCCGCACCCCCCCTACCCGGAGCTGCAGACCGACCCCTCGTTGATGACACGGGTAGACCAGGCGCTCAGCGACGGGCTGTCAGCGCTGGAGGATATCGGCGGGCGGCTGGACCAGTTGCTCAGTGGCGAGAATATCGCGCGCTTCAGTGACACACTGGAAAACCTGCGCCAGCTCAGCGCCACCCTGCGCGATGAGCGGGAAACCCTCAGCCGCACCCTGCGCAACGCCGAGCGCCTCAGCGCCGACGCCGCCCGCGCCGGCGAGCGCCTGCCCGGGCTGATGGCCGAGTTGGACACGCTGGTCGCGGAATACCTGGCACTCAAGCAGACCCTCAACCAGGCCGGCGAGAACGTGAGCGGCTTCGCGAAAAGTGGCGAGCGCGGCATGAACCGGCTCACCCGCTCCACCCTGCCCCGCCTGGACGCGGTGCTGGCGCGCATCGACGAACTCTCGGTGAACCTCGGGCGGCTGGGCGATGAGCTCAACGACAATCCGCAATTGCTGATCTACGGCCGACCGCGCCCCAAGCCCGGCCCGGGCGAATAGGAGAACCGCATGCCCCGCCTGCTCTGCCTTGTTCTGGTACTGCTGCTCGCCGGCTGCTCCAGCCTGCCCGAGACACCGCCGGCCCAGCGCAGCTTTCTGCTGACCCTGCCGGCGGATGCCGAATTCAGCGCCGGCGAGAGGCGCCCCGGGGTTCTGTTGGTGGACAGCAACGCCGGCAACAGCGCCTATGATCAACGCCGCATGGCTTACCGGCATAACCCCCACGAGATCCGCTACTACGCCGCCAGCCAGTGGGCCTCCTCACCCGCCGAGATGCTGCGGGCCGCGGTGGTGGAGAGCCTGGAGCCGGCCGCGCTGACCGAAACCGTCCTCCAGCGGGAGGGGTATGTGCGCCATGATTATCGGCTGGAACTCCAGCTTCTGCGGCTCAGCCATGAATACGCCGAGACACCCATGCGCGGCGAACTGGTGGTGGCCGCGCGGCTGCTGCGCCGCGGCGCGGAAGTGCTGGCCGCGGACCGCTTCCAGGCAAGCAGCCCCGCCGAGGGCGAGGGGCCCGCGGCCGGCGTGCAGGCCCAGAGCCGGGCACTGCGGGCGGTCATCGAGGAGCTGCTGGTGTTCCTGGACGAGAACCTGCCCCGGGAATTGCCGAAAGACCGGTACGGCGACTGAGCTTCAGCCCCTCTTTGGTATGGGCGTGGCGCAGCGCAGAGCTCAGGCGCGCACCCGCCCGGCCAGGTTGCTGATGAAGAACATGCCCGCGGCGGCCACCACCACGGCGGGTCCACTGGGCAGATTCCACCACCAGGAGCCGGCCAGACCCAGCAGCACCGCCAGGCAGCCGATCAGCGCCGCCAGGGCGGCCATCTGTTCCGGGGAACGGGCGAAGGCCCGGGCCGCCGCCGCGGGGATGATCAGCAGCGAAGTCACCAACAACACGCCCACCATCTTCATGGCGATGGCCACCACTACGGCGATCATGGCGGCGAACAGCAGTTGCAGCCGCCAGGGGCGCACCCCTTCCACCACCGCCAGTTCCTCGTCGATGGTGAGCAGCAGCAGCGGCCGCCAGATCCAGGCCAGTGCCCCCAGTACCGACAGCCCACCCAGCGCGATCCACCACAGATCCCGGTCGCTGACCGCCAGAATATCGCCGAACAGATAGCCCATCAGATCCACCCGCAGGGTCTCCATGAACCCCAGCGCCACCAGTCCCAGCGCCAGCGAACTGTGCGAGAGGATGCCCAGCAGCGTGTCATCGGCCAGCGAGCGACGCCGCTTCAGGCCCACCATCAGCACCGCCACCAGTACGCAGATCAGCAATACGCCCAGGTTCAGATTCAAGCCCAGCAGAAAGCCGCTCACCACCCCCAGCAGGGCCGCATGGGCCAGGGTGTCGCCGAAGTAAGCCATGCGCCGCCAGACCACGAAACTGCCCAGCGGCCCCGCCACCAGGGCAAGCCCCAGACCGGCGCTCAGCGCGCGCAGCAGGAAATCATCCATGACCCGAGGCTCCCGGTCGGTGGTGGTGATGATGTTGGTGAGGGTCGTGATGGAAAATCGCCTCGCCCGGTGCGAGCAGCGCCTGGTAGCTACTGGAATCCCGCACCGTGTCCGGGGTGCCGGAACAGCACACATGCCCCTCGGCCAGGCACACCACCTGGTCGCTGGCCTTCATCACCAGGTGCAGATCGTGGGAGATCTGCGCCACCGCACAGCCGCGCAGCTCCCGGGCCTGTTCGATCAGGCGGTACATCTCCCCCTGGCCATGCAGATCCAGCCCCGCCGCCGGCTCGTCCAGCGCCAGCAGATTGGGGCGGCGCAACAAGGCGCGGGCGAACAGCACGCGGCGCAACTCGCCGCCGGAAAGCACCTGCATGGGCCGCTCCAGCAGATGCCCGATGCGCACCTCCAGCGCCACCGCATGCACCTGGGCCGCCTTCATGCCGATCCCCAGAAAACGCCCCACCGACAGGGGCAGATTACGGTCCACCTGAAAATGCTGCGGCACATAACCGACGCGCAAATGCGGTGCGCGCCGCACCATTCCCCGACGGGGATGACGCAGCCCCACCAACGCCTTGAGCAGGGTGGACTTGCCCGAACCGTTCGGCCCCACCAGGGTCATGATCTCGCCCTCGGCGAGGCTCAGATTCACATCGGTGAGCAGGGTCCGACCACGGGCACTCAGGTGCAGGCCCCGGGTCTCCAGCAGCACGCTCATCGACCGTCCCCGCAGCGAGCGCACAGCCCGCTCAGTTCCACCGTCGTCTGATCCGCCGCGAAGCCCAGGCCGCTGGCCGTCGCCAACAACACCTGATTGAGCTCGGGGTCATCCAGTTCAGCCACGGTATGACACTGCCGGCAGATGAGAAACTGCCCCTGGTGGGCATGACGCGGATCACCACAACCCACATAGGCACTGAGAGATTCCAGCCGGTGGATCAGCCCTTCGGCCAGAAGAAAATCCAGCGCCCGATACACCGTGGGCGGCGCCACCCGGCCGCGCTCCTCGCCCAAGCGCTCCAGCAACTCATAGGCCTTCACCGGCCCATGACTGCTCCAGACCAGTTCCAGCACCCGCCGGCGCAGGGCGGTAAGGCGCAGATTCCTGCTGCGACAAAGCCTCTCGGCGGCGGCCAGCGCACCGTCCACGCAGCGTGCGTGGTCGTGACGGCTACCGTGAAAGGCGCTGAGCACTTTCAGATCCTGACTCATGCGATACACCCCGGCAGATCTCCGGCTTGGGGGACACTGATCCGCCACTCTTGTGGAAACAAAACGTAATGTTATAACATTTTGCCCTTCCCAACCCAGCCGGAGCGCTTTCATGGCCCGCGTGTTCATCGCCCTCATCCTGCTGCTCTGCTGCCTGCCGGCCTTGGCCGCGCCACGGGTGGTGGTCAGTATCAAGCCGCTGCACAGCCTGGCGGCGGGGGTCATGGCGGGGATTGCCGAGCCGCGGCTGCTGATCGACGGCGCCGCCTCGCCGCACACCTACGCTCTGCGCCCGCGGGAGGCGCAAGCCCTGCACGATGCGGATCTGGTGGTGCGGGTCGGGCCGGCACTGGAGCGCTTTCTGGACAAGCCCCTGGCTACGCTGGCCAACCGGGCGGCGGTGCTGGATCTGGCTCATGTGCCGGGCATGACACTGGCCGAGAGCGGCGAACACGATGGCGGCGCGCTCGGTGACAGCGAACATCTCCACCACGGCAGCATCGACCCGCATATCTGGCTGGACGCCGACAATGCCGCGCTGATCAGCCAGGCGCTGGCGGACCGCCTGGCGCATCTGGACCCCGTTCATGCCGAGCGCTACCGCGCCAACGCCCGCGAGCAACAAGCGGACATCGCCGCGCTGGATGCTCGCCTGCAACGCCGCCTGGAACCCCTGCGCCATCGCCCCTTCGTGGTATTCCACGACGGCTACGGGTACTTCACCCGGCGCTACGGCCTGCACATGGTCGGCGCCATCACCCTGAGCCCCGAGCGCGTTCCCGGCACCCGTCAGGTGGCCGAGATACGTCGGCAAATCGTCGACCGCAACGTCGTCTGCGTGTTCAGTGAGCCCCAATTCCGCCCCGCCCTCATCGACACCCTGGTGCGCGCCACCCAAGCGCGGGTGGCGACGCTGGACCCCTTGGGCGCGGATTTGCCGGCGGCCCCCCAGGGCTGGTTCCAGCTGCTCGACGGCCTGGCCGCTTCCATGCACGCCTGCCTGGGGGCTCAGCCGTCGCCATGAACCGCGGGCCGCGCAAACCCACGGCGAGCACACTGAGCACGCTGCTGCTGGCCCTGGCGCTCACCCTGGGCCAGCTCCTGCTGCTCGCCCACTCCCATGAGGACGGCACGCTACACGCCCAGGTCGACTGCCAGCTCTGCCTGCACCAGGCGGGCAGCAAGGCCGGCGGCACGCCGGCGGCGCTGACCCCCGCCACACCCCCGTATTTCGCTGAACCAGCCTCCCAGCCGATCACGATAACGTGGGCCAGCCCGCGCCAGCCCGCGCAGGCCCGCGCCCCGCCTTCCCTCTCAAGCTGAACCTTTCCATGGCCTGATTTGCGCCCGCAAGCGGCGCATCGGTGCCCCACGGATCCTCTGGGCCTCCGCGGCGAGCGGGCTTCATGCCCCCTGCGCGCGGCCCCAGTTTGAGACAGGCAAGATCATGAAGACCCAGGCATTGACCCTGGCGGCCCTGCTGGCCGCCCAGCCTCTGAGCGCCCACGCCAACAACAATGAGGCACTGGAACAGTTGCGCGCGGAAATGCGCCGACTGGAGCAACAACACCAGGCGCAACTGCGCCGCATGGAAGAACGCATCAACGCCCTGCAGACCGAACAGGCGCGGCGGGAACCGCTAGAGACCCGCGCGGAGCGCCCACCGGCCGCAGGCCAGCCGGGCTCCGCGCTACAACGCTTCAACCCCCAACTCTCGGTCATTCTCGATGGTCGCTACTACGACGACAGCGCCGATGGTCACGGCGCCGCGGCCATCGGCGAGGCCGCGGGCTTCCACACCGGCCACGGCAATCACGGCCATGCTCACGGCCACGATCTAGCGCCCGGCTTCTCCCTGGGCGAAACCGAGATTGCCTTCTCTGCCTCTGTGGACCCGTACTTCGACGCCAGCCTGTATCTGGGGATCAGCGAAGATGGCGATGTGGCCGTGGAGGAAGCCTGGGCGGCCACCCGCAACCTGCCCGCGGGCCTGACCCTCAAGGGCGGCAAGTTCCTCAGCGGCATCGGGTACAACAACAGCCAACACCACCACAGCTGGGATTTCGTCGATCAGAACCTGGCCTACCGGGGGCTGCTCGGCGACCACGGCCTGGCCGACACCGGCCTGCAACTGAGCTGGGTGCCGGACTGGCCCTGGTACACCCGCTTCGGCGTGGAGGCCCTGCAGGGCGATCATGAAAGCTTCGGTGCGCTGGAGGGCCATGACGAGAAGAGCGGGCCGCGCCTGGGCACCGCCTTCGTCAAGTTTTCGCCGAATCTGGGCTACGAACATGCCCTGCAGATCGGCCTGTTCGCCGCCTACAGTCGCCAGCACCAGGAAGCCCACGAGCACGGCGGCCACCACGAACTGCTGGACGGCGACGCCTGGCTTGCCGGCACCGACTGGGTGTACCGCTACGACGCGCCCCACGCCTACGGCCAAGGAGACTTCAAGCTGCAGGCGGAGTATCTGTACCGCGACAAGGACCTGCGCATCGTCGAAGCGGACGACCCCGCGGAACTGGGCGAGCGCCACCGCGCCCGCCAGGACGCCTTCTACCTTCAGGGCACCTACGGCATCGCCCCGCGCTGGCAACTGGGCGCGCGGTATTCCGCCCTGGGCCTGCGCAACGAGGTGGGCGACGAGGACCTGAACGACTCCCGGCGCGCCTCGCTGGCCTTGAGCTTCCGCCCCTCGGAGTTCTCCGTACTGCGCCTGCAGTTGAGCCGCGCGAAGATCGCCACCGAACACGGCGATGAGCGGTTCAACCAGGTGTTCCTGCAGTATCAGCACAGCCTGGGCAGCCACGGCGCCCACAGTTTCTAAGGAGTACCCCCCATGAGACGAATCCTGAAACAGGCCACGCTGTCACTGGCCCTGCTGCTGAGCCTCCCCGCCGCCGCCCAGCTGCGGGTGGTGGCCAGCACCTCCGACATGGGCCTGCTGGCCGCGGAGATCGGCGGCGAGCGCGTGAGCCTGGAGGTGCTCGCCCCCGCCGACCGCGACCCCCATTATCTGGTGGCACGGCCCGGGATGATGCGGGCCCTGCGCGGTGCCGACCTGCTGATCCACACGGGAGCGGGGCTGGAACAGGGCTGGCTGCCAGCGGCCATGGACGGGGCCGCCAATCCGGCCATCCGCGAAGGCCGAGCGGGGAATTTCAACGCCTCTGCCCAGGTGAGCCTGCGAGATGTGGGTGTCGCGGCCGATCGTGCCCTGGGCGATGTGCACCCGGAAGGCAATCCCCACTTCAGCCTGGACCCTCTGCGCTACGCCCGGGTGGCCGAAGCCCTGGCCGCGCGGCTCGCCACGCTGGATGCGCAAGGCGCGGAGTATTATCTGGCCCGGGCCGAAGCCTTCAAGCAGGCGCTGGCGCAGCGCCTGCCCCGCTGGCGCGAGGCCTTGCAAGGCGCGCCCGGCGCGGTGCTCTATCACAAGAACGCCGATTATTTGCTGGCCCGCTTCGAGGTGCCCCTGCTCGGGCTGCTGGAACCGGTGCCCGGCGTGCCCCCCACCGGCCGCCATCTGCGGGAGCTGATCGACGCGCTGCGGGGGCGGGACGGCGTGGTGCTCTACCACGGCTACCAGTCACCGGCGGCCCCGCAGCGCCTCGCGCGAGCCCTGGGCTGGGACGCCCGGGAAGTCCCGGCCTATCCGCCGGCGGATGAAGGGGCGCAGGCCTATTTCCGCCTCATCGACCAGTGGGTGCGAGCCCTGGGGAGCACCGAGTGAGGGAACTGCTGCGACTGGAAAGGCTGCGCGCCGGCTACCGCGCGCCGCTCAGCGCACCGGTCAGCCTCAGCCTGCGTGCCGGCGAGACCGTGGGCCTGACCGGCCCCAACGGCTGCGGCAAGTCCACCACCCTGCACGCCGTGCTCGGCCAGGCCCAGGTGTTCCAGGGGCGGCTCTGGCGCGCGCCGGGCAGCCGCATCGCCTACCAGCGCCAGCAGCCGATCCGCCCGCCGGGGCTGCCCCTGCGGGCCCGGGAGTATCTGCGCTACCTGGATGCGGAAAACGCCCTGGCCATGCTGCCCGCCTCCCTGCAGGCACGGCTGGACACCCGCATCGACCGGCTCAGCGGCGGGCAGTTCCAGCTGCTCGCCGTGTGCGCCGCCCTGGGTGGAGCCGCGGAACTGGTACTGCTGGATGAGCCCACCAACAACCTGGACCCGGACGGGCAGGCCGAGCTGGAACAATTGCTCGCCCGCGAGCACCCGGATCGTGGCGTGCTGCTGGTCAGCCATCAGCGGACGTTCCTGGAGCGCAGCTGCGAGCGGATCGTGGAATTGACGACATGCTGAGACTGGTACTGGATCCGCTGTTCACCACGCCGTTGCTCACCGGACTGTGCTGTGCATTGCTGCTGTCGGTGCTCGGCTGCTGGCTGCGCGTGCGGGAGGAGTGGCTGGCAGCCCTGGGCCTTGCCCATGTGGCCGCGGCAGGAGCCCTGCTGGGGCTCGCCGCGCAGCTGCCCGCCCCACTGGCCTCGGCCTCGGGCGCGCTGCTCGCCGCCCTGGGCAAGGCCGTGGCCGGGCTGCGGGGCAACAGCGGCTATGGGCTGATGATACTTGCCGGTTGGAGCCTGACCCTGTTGCTGGCGGCCAATACGGCACTGGGGGAAGAGCTGGCCCATGCGCTGATCGACGGCCAACTGTACTTCGTCGCCGACTGGCAATTGCGGGCCATGGCAGCGACCACCCTGCTGAGCCTCGCGCTGCTGCCCTGGCTCAACCGGCGCCTGCTGCGGGCGCAACTGTTGCCCGAGGGCGATCGCGCCAACGCCCGCCCCGCCTGGCGCTGGCACGGCGCCTTCGACCTGCTCAGCGCCGCGGCGCTGGCGCTCGCCACCGGCAGTGTCGGTCTGATGGCCGCCTTCGCGCTGGTGTTCATCCCGGCCTGGCTGGCCTTCGTGCTGGCACCGGGCTGGCGCGCGGCGCTGCTGCTGAGCCCGGCGCTGGGCGTCGGCGCCTATCTGCTGGCCTTCGTTCTGGCGCTGGGGGCGGATCAGCCCTTCGGCCCCACCCTGGTGGCTTGCCTGTTGGTGCTGAGCACCGCCGTGCTGGGCCTGCGGGAGCTGCTTTACCGGGTCACCCGGTCGCGCAGATAGACCGGCAAGGCCTGGGCGGCGCCCACCAGCGCGCCGGCGTCACGCAGCCGGGCGGCCAGCGGAAGCGCGTCCAGGGCGCGCGGCAGGGCCTCGCCGTCGACCCCGCCCAGGCGACCGGCGAAGCGCTGCCCCAGCTCCTCCGGGTAGCGAGCCCAGCCGGTGCCGGCGGCGAACCAGCCCGGCGTTTCCGGCAGCGCGGCCGCCTGGGGCGGCAGGACCCGCTCCTCGCCCAGTAATTCCATCACGCCCTCGCGCAGCCGATACGCCCCCCAGTACACCTCCGCCATGCGCGCATCCACCGCCGCCAGCACCCGCTCGGCGCCATGGGCGCGGGCCGCGCCCTGGGCCAGCATGGCCAGGGTGGATACGGGCGCCACCGGCAGATCCACGCTGTAGGCCAGGCCCTGGGCCACCCCGGCGCCGATGCGCACGCCGGTGAAGGAGCCGGGGCCCCGCCCAAAGGCCAGAAGGTCCACCTGCGCAAGCGTCAACTCGGCCTCGGCCAACAGTTCCCGCACCATGGCGAGCACATGCTCGGCATGGCCACGGGGCATCAGGGCGTAACGCTCCCGGGTCTCGCCGCCCACGCTGAGCGCGGCGGAGCAGGCTTCGGTGGCGGTATCCAGGGCGAGCAGTACAGATTGGGTCACGGCGTCTTCGGCTCGGCTGCTTGAAGGGCGGGCGTATTATGCCTGAGGCCCGGCGGCCTCGTCCGCCGGCGTCTCGGACTCGCCGTCGACGTCGAACTGGAACTCCAGCTGTTCCTCTTCGGCGCGCGGGTCCATGACCGTGCCGGCAATGGGCGTGGTGTCGGGCACAGCCAGGTAATCGGTCTGCTCCTCCAGCGAGACGTGCTCACCCACCTGGTTGCGATAGACCGCAACCAGGGTGAGGAACACCCCGGCGGCGGCAATCCCCCAGAACAGCCCCGCTGCCCCCACTTTGCTCATCAGCGCGGCGGCCGCGATGGGGCCGATGATCATGCCGATGCCGTGCACCATGAGCAGCGCCGCCCCCGCGCCCACCAGCTCTTCCCGGCTCATGAAATCGTTGGCCAGAGCCACGCTCAGCGGATAGATGGTGAACGCCAGCCCACCCCAGAGCGCGGCCAGCACGATGATCACCAGGGGCCCGGCATGGACCAGCAGCGCAATGGCCACACTGACCAGCACCACGGCGAGGGCCACGGCAATAATGGTTCTGAAACGATCGTAACGGTCCGAGGCGCGCCCTATGGGGTACTGCAGCACCAGTCCGCCGAGGATGGTCGCCCCCATCAGGCTCGCCACCTGGTTGACACTGAACCCCACACCCTGGGCGAACACCGGCCCCATGGCCATGAAGGAGCCATTGAACAGCCCCGAGGTCAGAGACCCGGCGGCCCCTAGCGGACTGATCGCGTACAGCGCCTTGAGGCTGATGGGCCGGGTCTCGTGCAACTCCGGCGAGCGGGCCCGGGTGAGCGCCACCGGCACCAGCGCCAGGGCAAACAGGAAAGCGGCCAGGCTGAACAGCTCGAAACCGCGGATGTCCCAGGCGCCGAGCAGGAACTGCCCACCGCCCAGCGCCGCGTTGGTGGTGATCGCATACACCGCCAGCAACTGTCCGCGCCGTTCTTTGGGGGTTCGGTCATTGAGCCAGCTCTCGGTGACTATATACATTCCGGCGAGCGAGAAACCGAAGATCACGCGCATCAAACCCCAGGCCAGCGGATCGAGCACGATGGGATAAACCAGGGTGGAGCCCGCCGCGATGGCCGCGAGCACGGCGAAGCTGCGGATATGCCCCACCTTCTGGATCACCCGTGGGAACCAGAAAGTCGCCAGCACGAAACCCACCGAATAGCAGGCCATGACCACGCCGATCACTTCCGTGGGAAAGTCTTCGACACCCATGCGTACCGCCAGCAAGGTCCCCAGCAGGCCGCTGCCCACCAGCAGTATGGCGACGGAGAGCAACAGCGCGATGAAGGGCGCCAGCAGCGGAAGCATGGTGCTTTAAACGACCTCGAAGCCTTGGGGGTCACCGATCAATTCCCTTGGGCCTCTGCGATAGCCAGGCGGCCAGAGGGCCAGGGGAATTGATCCGTGCCTCACTTGCGGTAGATGCGCCCCAGCTTAGCAGATCCGCCACGGCGTAGAGCCTGGGGAATTGATCTGTGTCGGACAGGGCCCCGCGAGCCTGGTGGCGACTCCTCTATTGGGACAGCGAGGAACCCCGTTTTCCTTGCTCGGCATTGCGGCGGCAATAGGCGCATCTGTCGGCTTCTGGATGAACCTGGCGCCGACAGATGGGGTGCCGTGCCCGGCGCGGTTCTGGGGCGGGTAAAGGCTTTCTCCGTGCCTCTTCTTTCCCGTCAAAGGGCGAAGAAGTATTTTAATGGATTAGGCGGAAATAGAAAGGAATCGCCTATTGCCGCATTGCTGCAATAATACAATTATAAACAAGCACCTACCTTGACGAAGGGAAAAGAACGTGTTTTACTTCGCCGCCTGTTTTGGCGAACGAACCGCAGCTATCTCTAGCAAAAGAAACAGCCCCGAACGGCTCCCCAAGGCCGCTTGCGGGCAGCTCACGAAGTCCCGCACACACCCTGGCGCCCTGCCCGTGACCAGCACGCATGGCAAGGCCCCGGCGGCGCCCCTCTCTGCTTTGACGACAGCGAACCGGCTCTTCGCCACTCGCCCCCTGCCCGAAAAACCAGACACGATGACAAGGCTTGAAATCCATGTCCGATGATGGGATCACCTTTCGTAACCCGACCGTTGAAGACGGCGGCGCCATCTGGCGCATCGTCAAGGAATCCGGCGTGCTGGACCTGAACTCCAGCTATATGTACCTGCTGCTGTGCAAGGACTTCGGCGACAGCTGCGTGATCGCCGAGCACGAAGGCCGCGCGGTGGGCTTCGTCACCGGCTACCGCCCACCTGGCCGCCCCGAGGCCGCCTTTCTGTGGCAGGTGGGTGTGGACAGCGCCATGCGTGGCCACGGGCTGGGCAAGCGGCTGCTGGGCGCCTTCCTGCGCAGCCCCGGCAATCGCGGCGCCACCCGGCTGGAGACCACCATCTCGCCGGACAACGACGCCTCCCGCGCCCTGTTCCGCGCCGTCGCGCGGGATCTGGGCGCCGAGGTCAAGGTGGAGCCCTGCTTCACCGCTGCGCATTTCCCCGAAGCGGGCCACGAGGACGAGGAACTGTTCCTCATCGGTCCCTTCGATGCAGAAACCCCGAACAAACTTCCCTACTGAGAGAGGACTCGAACATGAGCCTGGACGTATTTGAACAACTGGAATCCGTGGTACGCGGCTATGTGCGCAATTTCCCGGCCGTGTTCGACCGCGCGCAGGGCGCCTGGCTTCACGACGTGGACGGCAAGGCCTATCTGGACTTCTTCTCCGGCGCCAGCGTGCTGAACTATGGCCACAACCCCCCCGAGCTGAAGAAGGCGCTGATCGACTACATCAGCCGCGACGGCATTACCCACAGTCTGGACATGGCCTCCAAGGCCAAGGCCGACTTCATGCAGACCTTCCACGACCGGATCCTCAAGCCCCGGGGCCTGAACCACAAGATCCAGTTCCCCGGCCCCACCGGCACCAACTCGGTGGAAGCGGCGCTGAAGCTGGTGCGCAAGGTCACCGGCCGTGAAAAGGTCATCTCCTTCACCAATGCCTTCCACGGCATGACCCTGGGCGCGCTGTCGGTGACCGGCAACGCCTTCAAGCGCGCCGGCGCCGGCCTGCCGCTGACCCACTCCGACACCATGCCCTTCTATGGCTACTTCGGCGATGAAGTGGACACCATCGAGTACATCGACAAGATGCTGCAGGACCAGGGCTCGGGCGTGGACCTGCCGGCCGCGGTCATCGTCGAAACCGTGCAGGCCGAAGGCGGTGTCAACGTCGCCGACCTGAAATGGCTGAAGGACCTGGAAGCCCTGTGCCGCAGGTACGAGATGCTGTTCATCGTCGACGACATCCAGATGGGTTGCGGGCGCACCGGCAAGTTCTTCAGCTTCGAGGATGCCGGCCTGGACCCGGACATCATCTGCCTGTCGAAATCCATCAGCGGCTACGGCCTGCCGCTGGCGCTGACCCTGATCAAGCCCGAGTACGACATCTGGGAGCCGGGCGAGCACAACGGCACCTTCCGCGGCCACAACCTGGCCTTCATCACCGCCGCCGAGAGCCTGAACCGCTTCTGGAGCGATGACAGCCTGAGCCGGGAAACCGAGCGCAAGGGCGAGCTGATGCGCCAGGGGCTGCTGCAGATCGCCGCGAAGCACCCGGATGCCAAGGGCACCGTGCGCGGCCGGGGCATGATGCAGGCCATCCACTTCGAGAACATCGACATGGCGGGGACCGTCTCGAAGCATGCCTTCCAGCGCGGCCTGATCATCGAGACCTCCGGCCCCGACGGCGAGGTGCTGAAGCTGATGCCGCCGCTGGTCACCGATGACGCGGACATCCAGAAGGGTCTGGAGATCATCGACGCCGCCCTGGCCGAAGCCGTGCGCCTGGAAGGCCGCGACAGCCAGCCGGTTCGCGTGATCCGCGACTGAACCCTCCCCACGACACCCGAGGAGCGAACATGATCTACCGTACTCTGGAAGACGTGCTGGGCACCGACAACGACGTGCACGGCCCGACCTGGAACAGCCGCCGGCTGCTGCTGCGCAAGGACGGCATGGGCTTCACCTTCGCCGACACCGTGATCAAGGCCGGCACCGAGACCTACATCTGGTACGCCAACCACCTGGAATCGGTGTACTGCATCGATGGCGTGGGCGAGATCGAGACCGTCGAGGATGGCAAGGTCTACCCGCTGCGGGCCGGCGTGATGTACGCGCTGGACAAGCACGACAAGCACTATCTGCGCGCCACCAGCGATCTGCGCATGATGTGCGTGTTCAACCCGCCGCTGACGGGGCGGGAAGTGCATGACGAGAATGGGGTCTATCCGCTGATCGAAGAGGACTGAACCCGGGCGCGTACCGCACCCTGATGAACGCCGGGTACACCACCCGGCGTTTTTTTTGCTTCATCGCGCTTGGGCGGGAAAACGGAGGTACAGGGAAACGGCCTTTGACGAGCCTTATGGCGTAGGTGCCGGTCCCGGGGTGGGTACGGCCTGGGGCGGCCCACGATTTGGCCCGGCTACGCCGGGCTGCCCTGCGCTTCTCGCCGGAAAGGGGCGGGTTGCAAACTCGCTTCGCTCAAACAGGCAACCCGCTTTTTCCCTTTCCGGCTGCGATGCTCGGCTGCATCGACGTCCGCCCCAGGCCGTACCCACCCCGGAACCCCATCTGTCGGCGCAAGCTCCACCCCAAAAGCCGGGAGAAATGCGCTCGCGCCGTCGCGATGTCACGAAGCGAAAGTGCGCTCTCTCTTTGTATCACTCTGGATCGAGAAGCAGCCACCCAGGTTCGAGGAGCCGTGTCCGGGTGGGCTTTGGGGGTTCGTTGGCGCAGCCGGGGCCAAGACTTGGAACCCCCAAAGCCCACCCGGGCACGGCGGCGGCCACCGACGTTCAGGCGTGTGTCCCCATGCTTTCCGGACAGCAAGGAAAGAATTGGTGGTTTCCGCTTGATCCGCGATGAGCCACAAAAAAGCCCCGCTTCTCAGCGGGGCTTTTCTTTCGAGCGTTCCGGCAACTGCCTCAGGGCATGCGGAAGGCCGTGGCGGCCTGGTTGTAGCCCACGCCGGAGCCAATCATCACCACCAGATCGCCGGACTTGATCTTGCCCTGCTCGATGGCGTCATCCAGCGCCATGGGGATGCAGGCGGAACCCGTGTAGCCCCACTTGTCCATGACCATGTGGCACTTCTCGACCGGCACGCCGATGTTCTCGGCGGCCAGCTCGATGGTGGGCTTGCGCACCTGGGTGAAGATCACCTGGTCCACGTCGTCGGCGGTGAAGTTGTTCTCTGCGGCCAGGCGCTTGAACAGGCGCGGCCAGCCCTCGTCGTTGATTTCGGGCGGGTAGCGCTTGACCAGCTTGACCTTGGTGCGGCCTTCCTGCAGTGCTTCCTCGTTGGCGGGCTCGGCGGTGCCGCCGGCGTAGATGCCCCAGGCGTCGGCGAAGGCGCCGTCGGCCTGCAGGGCGGTGCCGATGAAGCCCGGCTTGTCGCCCGGCTCCAGGATGGCGGCCCCGGCGCCGTCGCCGTAGAAGAAGATGGTCGGGTCATCCGGGTCGCCCAGCTTGTGCATCATGTAGACGCTGACCACCAGCACCTTCTTCAGTGCCGGGTTGGTGGCGATCAGGCCCGCGGCAGCAGCGAAGGCGGTGGGGAAGGAGGCGCAGGCGCAGCCCACGTCGAAGGTGCCGGCGTTCTTGGCGCCCAGCTTGTGCTGCAACACGGTGGAGGTGGCCGGGGTGATGTAGTCCGGCGAATCGGTGCCCAGCACGATCAGGTCGATGTCCTCGGGCTGGAGGTCGGCCTTGTCCAGCACCTTGCGCGCGGCCTGCAGGGCCAGATCGGAGCTGGCCCAGTCATCGGGCGCGTACCAGCGTTGCTCGATGCCGGTGCTCTTGGCGAATTTGCCGATCACCTCGGGCAGTCCGAGTTCGGTGAAGTGCTTGTTCAGTTCCTCGTTGCTGACCTTGCGCTCCGGCACGTAATGGCTGGTCGCAACGAGATTGGCGATGCGTGTCATTCCAGGTTTCCCCCGACTTGGGTCGTTGATATCAGCTGACTGCCCTGTCATGTCATGAAGCGGCAAGCTTACCGGGGGAGGGGGCGCAAAGGGAACCCTTGCGGGGCGCCAATGCTTGCTGTGGTGCAGCATTGTCCGGGGGGTTACCGCAGAGGCGCAGAGGCGCAGAGGCGCAGAGGCGCAGAGTTGCGCAGAGTTGCGCAGAGTGGGGTCAGAGCCGTTCAAGGCGACGACCTCGGGCGGCGGGCACGCCACACGGTATCGTTCTTTCTGTGTGATCTCTGCGTCTCTGCGGTGCATGCCCCCCACGCCCCGCTCTTCAGCGTTTCGGCAGATACAGATCCGTGAGCGTGCCGGCCGCGGCCTCGGCGGCCATGGCTACCGTTTCCGACAGGGTCGGGTGGGGGTGGATGCTCAGGGCGATGTCCTCGGCCTCGGCGCCCATCTCGATCGCCAGCACCACCTCGGAAATCAGGTCCCCGGCGTTGGGGCCGGTGATCGCGCCGCCCAGCAGGCGCCCGGTCTCCTGGCTGAACAGCAGCTTGGTCATGCCGCTGTCGGCGTTCAGCGAGAGCGCGCGGCCGTTGGCCGCCCAGGGGAACACGGCCTTGTCCACGGCGATGCCGCGGGCTTTCGCCTGCTCCTCGGTCAGCCCGGCCCAGGCCACTTCCGGGTCGGTGTAGGCCACCGAGGGGATGCAGCGGGGCTCGAAGGCGCTCTTGTGACCGGCGATGACCTCGGCGGCGACCTTGCCCTCGTGGGTGGCCTTGTGGGCCAGCATGGGCTGCCCGGCCAGATCCCCGATGACGTGGATGTGGGCCACATTGCTGCGCTGGAATTCATCCACCGGAATATGGCCGTGCTCGTCCAGCTTCAGGCCCGCCGCTTCCACGTTGAGCCTGTCGCTGTTGGGGCGGCGGCCCACGGCCACCAGCACCCGCTCGAAGCTGTCCTCGTCCGGGGCGTCCTTGCCTTCGAAGCGCACTTTCACCTGCTTCTTGCCGGGCTCCAGGGCCGTGACCCTGGTTCCCAGGTAAATGGCCTCGTAACGCGGCTCGATACGCTTGCGCAGCGGTTTGACCATGTCGGCGTCCACGCCGGGAATCAGCCGATCGGCGAGCTCCACCACGGTGACCCTGGCCCCCAGGGCCTGGTAGACCGTGGCCATTTCCAGGCCGATGATGCCGCCGCCGATCACCAGCAGACGCTTGGGCACGTCTTCGAGCTGCAAGGCGTCGGTGGAGTCCATGATCAGCGGGTGATCCAGGTCCATGCCCGGCGGGGCCACCGGGCGCGATCCCGCGGCGAGGATGCAGTGGCGGAAGCGGATTCGGCGGCTCTTCCGGCCTTTCGCCGTCACCTCGAAGGTGTGCGGGTCGGTGAAGCGAGCCTCGCCCTGCACCACCTCGACCTTGCGCTGCTTCGCCAGGCCCTTGAGCCCGGCGGTGAGCTTGCCGATGACCTGGTCGCGCCAGCCGCCGAGCTTTTTCAGATCCAGCTTCGGCTTGCCGAAGCTGACCCCGTGTTCGGCGAACTCGGCCGCCTCCTCGATGACTTTCGCCGCGTGCAGCAGCGCCTTGGAGGGAATGCAGCCCACGTTCAGGCACACGCCGCCGAGGCTGGCGTGCTTCTCGATGAGGATCACCTTGAGGCCCAGGTCGGCGGCGCGGAAGGCGGCGGTGTAGCCGCCGGGTCCGGCGCCCAGCACCACCACGTCGGCGTCCACCTCGTCGGGGGCGTCGCTGGGGGCCGGCGCCGGGGCGGGTTGGTCCCCGCCTTTCTCGGCGGTCTGCGCCGGAGCGTGCGCGTTGTCGGGCGCGGCTTTCTCGGCGGGCGCTTCGGCCTGCGCCGCCTTGCCCTCCTCCGCGTCGCCTTCGCTCTCTTCGGGCTGGAGCAGCGCGACCACGTCACCCTGGGCGACCTGGTCGCCCACCTTGATCCTTACCTCGGTGATGGTGCCCGCTCGCTCGGCGGGTACTTCCATGGTGGCCTTGTCGCTCTCCAGGGTGAGCAGGGATTGCTCCTGCTCCACCCGGTCGCCGGCCGCGATGAGCACCTCGATGACATCCACGGCGTCGAAATCGCCAATGTCCGGGACTTTCAGTTCAATTGTGTCGGCCATTACAGGGCCCCTCCTACAGGATCAGCCGGCGCAGATCGCCCAGCAGCTCCGCCAGGTACGTGGTGAAGCGGGCGGCGGCGGCGCCGTCGATGACCCGGTGGTCGTAGGACAGGCTCAGCGGCAGCATCAGCCGCGGCTGGAACTGCTCGCCGTCCCAGACCGGCTTCATCGCCGCGCGGGATACGCCGAGGATGGCCACCTCCGGGGCGTTGACGATGGGGGTGAAGGCGGTGCCGCCGATGCCCCCCAGGCTGGAGATGGAGAAGCAGCCGCCCTGCATGTCGCCGGGGGCGAGCTTGCCGTCGCGGGCCTTGGCGCTGAGCTCGATCAGATCCCGGGCGATGTCGTAGATGCCTTTGGTGTCGGCATCGCGGATCACCGGCACCATCAGGCCCTGGGGCGTGTCCACGGCGACACCGATGTGGCAGTACTTCTTGTAGTAGAGGGCATCGCCTTCCGGGGCGAGGGAGCTGTTGAAGTCCGGGTAGCGGCGCAGGGCCGCCGCCGAGGCCTTCACCATGAACGCCAGCGGCGTGAGCTTGACGCCCTCGCCCTCGGCCCGGGCCTTCTCGGCCTTGCGGAAGGCCTCCAGCTCGGTGATATCGGCTTCGTCGAACTGGGTGACGTGGGGGATGTTCAGCCAGCTGCGGTGCAGGTGCGGGCCGGCGATGCGCTTGATGCGTGACAGCGCCACCTTCTCCACCTCGCCGAACTTGCTGAAGTCCACCGCCGGTATGGGCGGGATGCCGCCCATACCGGGGGTGGCGGTCGCCGCCGTGCCGCCGCTCAGGGCCTGCTTGACGAAGCCCTGCACATCCTCTTTCAGGATGCGGCCCTTGCGGCCGCTGCCCTGGATGCGCTCCAGCGGCGCGCCCAGTTCCCGCGCGAAGCGACGCACGGCGGGGCTGGCGTGGGCCTTGGTCTGGGACGCCACATCCAGCGGTGCCAGCGGCTGGTGGTCCTTCTTCACCGGGTGCTCCGGTGGCTCGCCGCCGGCGGCGGACGGGGCCGGCTCGGGCTCACTGGGCTCGGTGCCCGAGGCCTCCTCGGAAGGTGCCTCCGGGGCGGGCTGTTCGGCCTGCTCGTCGGCTTCCGGCCGGGCCGCCGCTTGGTCGTCCGGCGTATCGGCTTCCTTCGCGTCCTCGCTGTCGACGGGCTCCAGCAGCGCGATGACATCCCCCTGGGCGACCTTGTCGCCCACCTTCACCTTCACCTCGGTGACCTTGCCGGCCCGGGAGGCGGGTACCTCCATGGTGGCCTTGTCGCTCTCCAGGGTGAGCAGGGACTGTTCCTGTTCGATGCTGTCTCCCACCGAGACCAGCACCTCGATGACATCCACGGCGTCGAAGTCGCCGATGTCGGGTACCTTGATTTCTACGCTGTCAGCCATGTTCGGTCCTTTTCCATAGCCGCCCGGCGCGTCGCGCCGGGGCGGGGTGCTACGCGCGCTCAGCCGTGTTCCGGGCGGGCCTTCTCCGGGTCGATGCCGTACTTCTTGATGGCCTCGGACACGGTCTTGGCCGGAATCTCGCCGTCATCGGCGAGCACCTTGAGCGCGGCCACGGTGACGTAGTGACGGTCCACCTCGAAGTAGTTGCGCAGCCGTTCGCGGGTGTCCGAGCGGCCGAAGCCGTCGGTGCCCAGCACCAGGTAGCGTCGGTCCATCCAGGGCCGGATCTGGTCGGCGAAGCTGCGCATGTAGTCGGTGGCGGCCACCGCCGGGCCCTTGCGGCCCTTGAGGCAGTCGGCGACGTAGGCCGTGTGGGGCTTGTCCTCCGGGTGGAGCATGTTCCAGCGCTCGGCGTCTATGCCGTCGCGGCGCAGCTCGGTGAAGGACGGGCAGCTCCAGATGTCCGCGGAGACCTTCCAGTCCTTCTTCAGCAGATCCGCCGCCTCGATCACCTCGCGCAGGATGGTGCCGGAGCCGAGCAGCTGCACCTTGAGCTTGCCCTGACCACCGTCGCGCAAGAGATACATGCCCCGGCGTATGCCCTCCTCGGCCCCCTCGGGCATGGCCGGCTGGACATAGTTCTCGTTCATCATGGTGATGTAGTAGAAGACGTTCTCCTGCTCGGCGTACATGCGTCGCAGGCCGTCCTGGATCACGACGGCCAGCTCGTAGGCGAAGGCCGGGTCGTAGGAGACGCAGTTGGGGATGGTGGCCGAGAGCAGGTGGCTGTGGCCGTCCTGGTGCTGCAGGCCCTCGCCGTTGAGGGTGGTGCGCCCGGCGGTGCCGCCCATGAGAAAGCCCCGGGCCTGCATGTCGCCGGCGGCCCAGGCCAGGTCTCCCACCCGCTGGAAGCCGAACATGGAGTAGTAGGCGTAGAAGGGGATCATGGGCACGCCGTGGTTGGCGTAACTGGTGCCCGCGGCGATCCAGCTGGACATGGCGCCGGCCTCGTTGATGCCTTCCTGCAGGATCTGCCCGGTCTTGCTCTCCTTGTAGAACATCAGCTGATCGGCGTCCTGGGGTTCGTAGAGCTGACCCTGGGAGCTGTAGATGCCGAGCTGGCGGAACAGGCCTTCCATGCCGAAGGTGCGCGCCTCGTCGGGGACGATGGGCACGATGTGCTTGGCGAGCTTCTTGTCGCGCAGCAGGATGGAGAGCGCCCGCACGAAGGCCATGGTGGTGGACATCTCCCGATCGCCGCTGTCTTTCAGCAGCAGATCGAAGGCGGAGAGTTCCGGCACTTCCAGCGGGTCCACCTGATGGTGGCGCGCCGGCAACGGGCCGCCGAGCTGCTCCCGGCGCTCGCGCAGGTATTTTATCTCCGGGCTGTCCGGGTCGGGCCTGTAGAAGGGCGCCTCGGCGATGTCCTCGTCGCTGACGGGGATGTTGAAGCGGTCGCGGAAGGCCTTGAGTGCCTCGGTGCCCATCTTCTTCTGCTGATGGGTGATGTTCTGGCCTTCGCCCGCCGCGCCCATGCCGTAGCCCTTGACGGTCTTGGCGAGGATCACCGTGGGCTGGCCGCGGTGGTTCACCGCGGCGTGGTAGGCCGCATAGATCTTGTGCGGGTCGTGGCCGCCGCGGTTCAGGCGCCAGATGTCCTGGTCGGACATATTGGCCACCATGGCCTTGAGCTCCGGGTACTTGCCGAAGAAGTGCTCGCGGGTATACGCCCCGCCCTTGGCCTTGAAGTTCTGGTACTCGCCGTCCACCGCCTCTTCCATGCGCTTGCGCAGCAGGCCCTTGGTGTCCTTGGCGAGCAGGGGGTCCCAGTAGGAGCCCCAGACGACTTTCAGCACGTTCCAGCCGGCGCCGCGGAACTCGCCCTCCAGTTCCTGGATGATCTTGCCGTTGCCGCGCACCGGGCCGTCCAGGCGCTGCAGATTGCAGTTGACCACGAACACCAGGTTGTCCAGGCCTTCCCGAGCGGCGAGCCCGATCGCGCCCAGGGATTCCGGCTCATCCATCTCGCCATCACCCAGGAAGCACCAGACCTTGCGCTGGCTGGCATCGATGATGCCGCGGTGGTGCAGGTACTTCATGAAGCGGGCCTGGTAGATGGCCATGATCGGCCCCAGCCCCATGGAGACCGTGGGGAACTGCCAGAAGTCCGGCATCAGCCAGGGGTGCGGGTAGGAAGTCAGCGCATCCGGCAGGGTGTCCTGGCGGAATTTGCGCAGCTGATCTTCGCTGATGCGCCCTTCCAGGTAGGCGCGGGCGTAGATGCCAGGTGCCGAGTGGCCCTGAATGAACACCATGTCGCCGCCGTGCTCCTCCGTGCGCGCGTGCCAGAAGTGGTTGAAGCCCACGTCGTACAGGGTCGCGCTGGAGGCGAAGCTGGCGATATGGCCGCCGATGCCGTCGTGTTCCTTGTTCGCCTGCACCACCATGGCCGCCGCGTTCCAGCGGATGATCGAGCGCAGGCGCCATTCCAGCTCGTGATCGCCCGGGGAGCGCTCCTCCATGTGGGGCGGGACGGTGTTCTGGTAGGCGGTGGTCGCCTTGAAGGGGATATGGCCGCCACTGCGGCGGGCCTTGTCCACCAGGGCCTCGAGCAGATAGTGAGCGCGCTCCGGACCTTCGACATCGATGACCGCATCCAGGGCATCGAGCCACTCGCTGGTCTCTTGCGGATCCACATCCTTCGGTGTGTCAGCCATTCTTGCACCTCGTGGGTTGTCCGCGCATCGGGCGACCATGCGTTTCCGATTGGAAGCACGTGCTGCCCGGCCTTCTGGGCCGGGCGGCCGGTGACCCGCCTGCGCGGTGGCTTGTCAGGGGTAATGTTGTTTATTGACAGAGCCAATCCTAGCCCGCAAGGCCGCGCGCCTCCAGCGTTTCCCGTTGTGCAGCGCGGGATCGCGGGCAGGCCACAAGGTAATCGCTTAGCCTTTTGGGGGGCCTGCGGGAGCGCCTGTGAAAGCGTCGGCGGAAGCTTCTGGGGAGGAGTCCCCCGGGGCGCTTACAAGGCACGCCTCACGCCGGGCTCAGTTCGCTTGCTTGCCTTGATGGGGCTGGGCGGGGTGGTTTTCACGTCCGCCGCTGAGCCCGGCGGTGAGGGCAAAGCGCATGGCCTCGTCCACGGGCATGTCCACGGGCTGCAGAACCTCGCGGGGCAGGAACACGGTGTAGCCGCCGATCTGGTAGCTCATGGGGAAGTACACGGCCACCAGATCGTCGCCGGCCAGGCCGCGGGGCAGTTCCGCGCCCTGCTCACGGGTGACGAAGCCGAGGATGTGGTAGCCGCCGGGGCCCACCGGCGCGCTGACCACCTGGCCCATGTCGCTTTCACGGCTGCGGGAGAAGAAGCTCATCAGGTCCTGGGCGGCGCCGTAGATGCTTTTCACCAGCGGGATATGGAAGACCAGGCGCTCCAGGGCGTCGAGCAGTTTGCGCACCAGGTAGGCGCGCAGCAACACACCGAGCAGGAAGACCAGTACCAGGCCGGTCGCCAGGCCCATGCCGGGCAGGTAGGCCTGCGGGGGCAGCAGCCAGGAGATCACCGCGCCCAGCACGGCTTCGGCGCTGCTGCCGATCCAGTACAGCAGGTACAGGGTGATGGTGATGGGCAGGATCGCGACCAGGCCGCGGAGGAAGGTGCTGCTAAGTTTCTTCATGGGTAGGCGTTTTTGGTTCGGGGTGATGGAAGCATCCTACCCAAGCCTGGCCGTACCTGCTCGCCTGGCGGCCGGGCTCAACCGCGGGGAGTACGGGTCCAGGCCAGATTGCGCCTGCGCAGGCCGGCCACGCTGATCAGGGTCAGTTGTATCAGGGCGGGGGGGCTGGCCAGCAGCAGGGCCAGTCGTCGGCGGCTCAGGCCCAGGCCCAGGGCACCCGCCGTCAGGTAGGCGAAGTAGCCCGCCCCCACCAGCAAGGCCATGAGTATCAGCGCGGGCTGAGCGCTCAGCAGGCTGCACAGCAGCGCGGCCAGATACAGCAGCAGCACCAGGGGGCGGCTCAGGGTGAGCAGGGTCAGTGCCGCATCGCGCAATGGGCGTTGACGGCGGCGCAGGCCTTCCAGCCACAGCGCGGCGGCCTGGGCGCGCCCCAGAGACAGGTTCCCCTGGGCCCAGCGACTGCGCTGCACCCGCAGTTGTTGGGCGTCCACCGCGCTGGGGGATTGCACCCGGGTGTCGGGCAGGAAGACCACCCGATGGCCGGCGCGCAGCAGCCGCAGGCTGTGCTCGCTGTCCTCGGCAAGGGATTGGGCGCGCCAGGGCAGGGCCTCGAGCACCGCGCGGTGGAAGACCATGCCGGTGCCCCGCAGCAGTACCGCCTGGTCCGGGCGTTTGCCGGCGTAGAACAGGGCGTTTTCCAGGTGGCTGCCCACCGCGGCCATGTAGCTGATCGCACCGGCGTCGGGGTTGGAGGGCTGGTAACTGCATTGCAGCACCCGGGCACCGCTCGCGAGGTGGGCATCCAGGCTGCGCAGGGCGCGGCGCTCCAGGCTGCAGTCCGCGTCCAGTACCACCACGGCATCCAGGGGTGCGGCCAGCACCCTGGGCAGTGCCCAGGCCAGTGCCTGGCCCTTGCCGGGGCGGGCCGGATCATGGCGCTCCAGGACCTCGGCGCCGGCGCTCCGTGCGCGCTCGGCGGTGTCGTCGGTGCAGTTGTCGGCGATCACCAGCACCCGGAACAGCGCCGCGGGGTAGTCCAGCGCCCGGCAGGCGCGCACCGTGGCGGCAATCTCCCGCCGCTCGTCATGAGCGGGGATGAGGACGAGGAAGCGATGCCGGGGGTCGTTCCGCTGGGTGGGCGGTTGGCCTGTGTTGCGCAGGGCCCGCCAGGCATGGGCGGCGTAGTAGAGCAGCACCAGCAGGCTGAGACTCAGCAGGGCGAGGGCGATCAGGGTCATGGAGGCACCTGCGGGGCGTCGGTACCTGCAGTGATAAGGCCGTGGGCGGCGGCTTCAAGCGCTGTAACGATCCTGCCCGGCCCTCGGAGCCCGGTGTCTCCCTAGAGCCAGTCCCGCGGGCGCAGGAAGTCCGTTGTCAGACGCGCCTCGGGGCTGCCGGGCTCCGGCTCCCAGCCGTACTCCCAGCGGGCCAGGGGCGGCAGCGACATGAGGATGGATTCGGTGCGCCCGCCCGACTGCAGACCAAAGCGCGTGCCCCGGTCCTGCAGCAGGTTGAATTCCACGTAGCGCCCCCGGCGATAGAGCTGGAAGTGACGTTCCCGCTCGGCATAGGGCATGTGCCGGCGGCGCTCGACGATGGGGGTGTAGGCCGGCAGGAAATGGTCGCCCACCGAGCGCATCAGGGCGAAGGCCCGCTCGAAGCCGCCCTCGTCCAGATCGTCGAAGAACAGCCCGCCCACGCCGCGGGTTTCTTCCCGGTGGGGCAGGTAGAAGTACTCGTCGCACCAGCGCTTGAAGCGCGGATAGACATCGGCGCCGAAAGGCTCGCAGGCGGCCCGTGCGGTGCGGTGCCAGTGTATCGCGTCCTCCGCGAAGCCGTAGCTGGGGGTGAGGTCGAAGCCGCCGCCGAACCACCACACCGGCGCTTCGCCTTCCCGCTCGGCGACGAAGTAGCGCACATTCGCGTGGCTGGTAGGGGCGTAGGGGTTGCGGGGGTGTATGACCAGGGAGACGCCCATGGCCTCCCAGTGGCGGCCGGCCAGATCGGGGCGGCGCTCGGTGGCGGCGGCCGGGAGTGCGTCGCCGAAGACTTGGGAGAAATTCACTCCGCCCTGCTCGAAGGTTTCGCCGTCCTTGAGCACCCGGCTGCGGCCGCCCCCGCCGCCGTCTCGCGTCCAGGCGTCCTCGACGAAGCGGGCTTCGGGCTCGAAGGTTTCCAGCTCCCGGCAGATGCGGTCCTGGAGCTGTAGGAAGTAGGTTTTTACGGCTTCGGTGTTCATGGGGCGTTCAATGGCTTGTGGGGCATCGGACGGGGTGGGGAGTGCTCGATTCCGCCGGCAGCGGCATCGAGGCTACGCAGAGCCCGTGGGTTTTTCGGCTGACGGGCGTCATGCGGATGACTCGCCTGGGTCGCCGGCGCGGATAACGCGGCCGCTTTGCAGGTCGCGGATTTCGGTGGGGCGGCGGAGGCCGCCCAGGGGGGCGTTGAGGACGCCGGCGAGCTGCCCTCCGAAGATGCTGCGCGCGCGCAAGGCGCTGCGAGCCGGGGCCTGGCCGCTGCGGTTGGCGCTGGTGGAGACCAGTGCGCCGCCGAAGGCGCGGCACAGGGCCGCGGCGGGCTCATGGGCGGTGACCCGCACGGCCAGGGTGTCATGATGGCCGCTCAGCCAAGCGGGAACATCGGCGGCCTTGGGCACCAGCCAGGTGATCGGGCCGGGCCAGTGTTCGGCGAGCTGCTGCTCCTGGTGAGGGCTCAACGGCGCCAGCCAGGGGCGCAGCTGGTCCAGATCCGCGGCGATGAGAATCAGCCCCTTGGCCGCTTGCCGGCCCTTGAGCGCCAGCAGACCGGCGACGGCGGCGGGATTGGCCGGGTCGCAGCCCAAGCCGTAGACCGCCTCGGTGGGGTAGGCGATGACGCCACCCCCGCGCAGGCGGCGCACCAGGGGGGCGAGGCGATACACCGCGGTCATGCAGCGCCCCCAGGCTAGCTCTTGGACTTGGCCGCGCCCTTGCGCGGCGCGGCGCGGCGGCCCTTGCGCTCCGGGGCGGCGGCCAGCAGCTCCTTGCACTCTTCCAGGCTGAGCGACTCCGGATCCCGGTCCTTGGGGATGCGGGCGTTCTTCTTGCCGCCCTTGATGTACGGCCCGTAGCGCCCGCGCAGGATCTGGATGTCCTCACCTTCCTTGTCGAAGTCGCGAATCAGCCGGTTGGCGTCGGCTTCCTTCTTCGCGGCGATCAGCTCCAGGGCGCGTTCGCGGCTGATGGTATAGGGGTCGTCGTCCTTGGTCAGTGAGGCGAATTTCTTGTCGTAGCGCACATAGGGGCCGAAGCGGCCGATATTGACGCTGATGGGCTCGCCCTCGGGGGTTTCGCCCAGGTCCCGCGGCAGGGCGAACAGGGGCAGGGCCTCTTCCAGGGTGATGGTGTCCAGGCTCTGGCCCGGGCGCAAGCCGGCGAACTTGGGCTTTTCCTCATCGTCCCGGGTGCCGATCTGCACGAAGGGGCCATAGCGGCCCATGCGCGCGGTGACCGGCCGGCCGCTCTTCGGGTCGGTGCCCAGTTCACGGGCCTGCAGCACTTCGCTGCGGGAAACCTCGGCCTTTTCCTCCACCCGTGCCTGGAAGGGCTTCCAGAACTGCTCGAGCAGCGGCACCCACTCGCGCTCGCCGCGGGAGACGGCGTCCAGGTCATCCTCGAGCCGCGCGGTGAACTCGTAGTCCACGTACTGCTCGAAGTGCTCGGTGAGGAATTTGCTGACGATCCGGCCGATGTCGGTGGGCCGGAAGCGGCGGTTCTCCAGCTCCACGTACTTGCGCGCGGTGAGCGTGGAGATGATGGAGGCATAGGTGGAGGGGCGGCCGATGCCGTATTCCTCCAGGGTGCGCACCAGGCTCGCTTCCGAGTAGCGCGGCGGCGGCTCGGTGAAGTGCTGCTCCGGGCGCAGTTCCAGCAGTTTGACCTGCTCGCCCTCGTCGAGCTGGGGCAGGAACTTCTCGCCCGGCTCGCCCTTGCTGTCGTCGCGGCCTTCCTGGTAGACGGCCATGAAGCCCGGGTCGGCGATGCTGGAGCCGGTGGCGCGGAAGCTGTTGCCCTCGCCGCAGGCGAGATCCACCGCCACGGTGTCGATGGTGGCGTGGATCATCTGGCAGGCCATGCTGCGCTTCCAGATCAGCTGATAGAGCCGGAACTGGTCGTCGGAGAGTTTGGCCCTGGCCTGTTCGGGCAGCACGCGCACGGAGGTGGGGCGTACCGCCTCATGGGCCTCCTGGGCGTTCTTGGCCTTGGTCTTGTAGGCCTGCGGGCTGCCCGGGACCTTGTCCTTGCCGTAGCGCTCGGCGATCAGTTCGCGCATCTCCCCCACGGCCTCGTTGGACAAGGCCACGGAGTCGGTACGCATGTAGGTGATCAGGCCCACGGAGCCGGAGCCCAGATCCACGCCTTCATAGAGCTGCTGGGCCACGCGCATGGTGCGCTGGGCGGAAAAGCCCAGCTTGCGCGAGGCTTCCTGCTGCAGGGTGGAGGTGGTGAAGGGCGGGGCCGGGTTGCGCCGGCGCTGCTTCTTCTCGACCTTGCTGACGGTGAGTGCGCCGCCGGCGGCCTCCCGCAGCAGCTTTTCCACCCGCCGGGCCTCGGGCTCGGCATTGATGTCGAACTGCTCCAGGCGCTTGCCTTCCAGGGTGTGGAGCTTGGCGCGGAAGGCCTCGCCGGCCTTGTCCAGATCCGCCTCCACGGTCCAGTACTCCCGGGGCTCGAAGGCTTCGATCTCCTGTTCGCGCTCGACGATCATGCGCAGCGCCGGGCTCTGCACCCGGCCGGCGGAGAGCCCCGTCTGGATCTTCTTCCACAGCAGCGGCGAGAGATTGAAGCCCACCAGGTAGTCCAGCGCGCGGCGCGCCTGCTGGGCGTTGACCATGGGGGTGGAGAGCTCGCGGGGGTGGCGCACGGCGTCCTGAATGGCGCGCTTGGTGATCTCGTGGAAGACCACCCGGTTGACCGCCTTGTCGTCGAGGATGCCCTTGTCCTTCAGCAGCTCGTAGAGGTGCCAGGAGATGGCTTCGCCTTCGCGATCGGGGTCAGTGGCGAGCAGCAGGGCGTCGGCCTTCTTCATCGCCTTGGCGATGGCGTCCACGTGTTTGGCGTTCTTGTCGATCACATCGTATTTCATGGCGAAGCCATGCTCGGGATCGACGGCGCCCTCTTTGGGGATGAGGTCGCGCACATGGCCGTAGGAGGCCAGTACCTGGTAGTCGGGGCCCAGGTACTTCTTGATGGTCCGCGCCTTGGCGGGGGATTCGACGATGACGAGATTCTTGCTCATTGCGTGTTCAGTGCACCAGTTCGGCGGGGCTGTCGAACAGCAGGTTCTCCAGCCAGACGTAGGCTTCTTCCTGACCGGGCGAGTTGAACAGCACCATCAGGATCACCCACTTGAGGGTGTCCAGATCAATCTCTTCCTCATCCAGCGCCATGGCCCGGTCGATGACCAGTTCGCGGGCGCTGGCGGAGAGGATACCCACCTGCTCGAGAAACAGCAGAAAGCCCCGGCATTCCCGGTCCAGCTTCTGCTCCTCGGCATCCGCATACAGGCGCATGGGGCCGTTGTCGCCCAGGGGCAAGTCCGCGGTGCGGCGCTCGTCGGCGAGGCCGTCCAGCCAGACGAAGGCCTTGCGAATTTCGGTCGGGGTGAAGCCCACCTCGGACAGGCTGCTCTCCAGGTCTTCGCGGTCGGGGCGGGGTTCGTCGTCGCTGTGGAAGTAGTTCTCGAACAGATACATCAGGACTTCGAACACGTTTTCTTTCATTCCAGGTCCCTTCGGGAAACACTTAACAAATCCCCCAAGCGGGGACGGGCAGGTGCATGAAACCGGAGGGTGGCCGCCGATGCTGTGCGCTGATTCACGGCGCGGACCGTGTCAGCGACGCTGATAACGCCCGCCTGCGGACGCTGTGACGTAGCCCCGTAATTCAAGTAGCAGCAGGATGGAGGAAACCACATCGGGCGTCAATCCAGTGCGCTGCAACACGAGCTCCAGCGGTGTGGGGTCATGGCCCAGGGCGTCCAGCACCTGCTGGTGTTCCGGGTCCAGCCGGTCATCCGCCGCCGTTTCCGGCGCGTTTTCGGCCTCCCGTGGCCCGGTGGCGGTCCAATCGGGCATGGCCAGGTCCGAGAGCTCCTCCAGCACGTGCTCGGCGGATTCCACCAGCTTGGCGCCGTCGCGGATCAGCCGGTGGCAGCCCTTGGCGAGGGGGTTGTGAATGGAGCCGGGGATGGCGAAGACCTCACGGCCCTGCTCCAGCGCCAGACGCGCGGTGATCAGCGAGCCGCTGTTGAGCCCCGCTTCCACCACCAGCACCCCATGGCTCAGGCCGCTGAGGATGCGGTTGCGCCGGGGGAAGTGCTCGGGCCGCGGGCCCACACCGGTGGGATATTCGCTGACCAGGCAGCCTTGCCGGGCGATGCGGTGAGCGAGTGCGCGGTGACGGGCAGGATATACCCGGTCAGGGCCGGTGCCGATCACCGCCACGGTGCCACCGCCGGCCTGCAACGCGCCCTCATGGGCGGCGGCGTCCACCCCCAGGGCCATGCCGCTGCTTACGGTCAGGCCCAGGGTGGTCAGATGCGCGGCGAACTCGCGGGCATTGTCCAGCCCGCCGGCGGAGGCCTTGCGGCTGCCGATGATGGCGAGTTGCGGCACCCGCAGCCAGTCCGGGTCGCCCACCACGAACAGCAGCGGCGGCGGGTCGGGTAGATCCCGCAGCCTGGCCGGGTAGCCGGAGCTGTCGTAGCGGAGCAGGTGGTGATGGGGCTCGGCGAGCCAGGCAAGGTCCGCGGCCAGGCCGGTTTCGTCGGGTTCGGTGCGCAGGGCGCGCCGGGCCCGGGCATCCAGGCCAGCGCCCTGGAGCTGGGCGTCCCGGGCGTTCAGTGCCGCGCCCGGGTCGCCGAAGTGCTCCAGCAGTTGCAGGAAGGCCTTGGGGCCGATGCCCGGCTGGCGCCAAAGGCGCAGCCAGTCGGCATCGGCGTGGGAAGGGGCGGGTTCAGGGGGTCTGGACGGCATCGCCCACGTTCATGGCCCGCTCGGCCTCCATGATCAGCCCCAGACTCATGCGCTCGAATACGCGGAACACGATCAGCTGTCCGCCGGGCTCCCGGGGCAGGGTGACCATCTCGGCGCGGCGGCCGGCGTAGGTGTCGCGCACCTGGCGGCCCGCTATCAGCACATCCAGCACATGGCCCTGCGCCAGGCCGTGCTCGGCGCCGCGGTTCAGGGCCACGACACTGTACTGGCCGATCTGGGTGACGCCGTCCAGCACCGCCATGATCACGCCCTCCACCTCGTGGGCGGGGGCGGTGGGTACGTAGCGGCTCTTCAGCGGGTCCTCTGGCAGGCGCAGCAGGCGGTCACCCGGCAGCACCTCGCGGGTCACTTCGGTGATGCGGAAGCTGGCCGGATCGCCCTCTTTCAGCAACACGGCCTGGCCGATGTGGATGGCCTCGTGACCGAGCAGTTCTCCGGTCTCCGGGTCCGTGTACGGGTCGCCCTTGCGCACGATGGCGTAGCCGCGCACCTGGTCCACCGGCTCGAAGCCGCGCACATAGACCGTGTCGCGGGGCGCGCCCATCACCCGCTCATCGGCGCCGGCGAGGATGTAGGGGGCCGCCTCCAGCTCCCCCTCGCTGACCACGCTGGTGCGGGTGAGGAAGGGGCGGATGGCATCCAGCGGAATGGTGTGAATGGCCTGGTCCAGCGGAATTTCACGCGCCCGGGGACTCAGCTTCACGGTGCGTTGGCCTCGCTCCACGGTCAGCCGCGGTTCGCCATCCACTCGCAGCAGACGGATGATGTCGCCGGGGTATATAAGGTGGGGGTTCTCGATCTGGGGGTTCTTGTACCAGATCTCCGGCCAGAACCAGGGCTCGTTCAGAAAGCGCCCGGAGATGTCCCAGAGCGTGTCGCCCCGTTGAACTTCGTAACGCTCGGGGCGGTCTGATCGAAAGGCATCCTGCGCGGCCATCAATGGGGCGCAGACCAGGAAGGTGACCAGCAGCCAGGCTAGCTTACGCATGCGGCAATCCCTTTAAGCTTCAAGCCCTCTGCTGTCGTGCCGGGCTTGACTTCGTTATAGTTGATTTTCGATTTGGCCCAGAGCCACTCACTATTTAGCACGATCCGCGACGGAACTTCTATGGCAGTGCTCGACATTTTGCATTACCCGGACCCGCGTCTGCGCACCGTGGCGCAGCCCGTGCCCCAGGTGGACGACGAGATTCGCCGGCTGGTGGACGATATGTTCGAGACCATGTACGAGGCGCCGGGCATCGGCCTGGCGGCCACTCAGGTCAACGTGCACCGGCGGGTGATCGTGATCGACACCTCCGAGGACCGCAGCGAGCCGCTGTGCCTGATCAACCCGGAGTTGCTGGAATTGCACGGCGAAGAGGAAATGCAGGAAGGTTGCCTGTCCGTGCCCGGCTACTACGACACCGTGCGCCGCGCCGACCGTATCCGCTTCACCGCCCTCAACCGTGAGGGCGAGCGCTATGAGCTGGAGGCCGAGGGGTTGTTGGCGGTGTGCGTGCAGCACGAGATCGACCACCTGGACGGCAAGCTCTTCGTCGATTATCTCTCCGAGCTCAAGCGCAAGCGCGTGCGCAAGAAGCTGGAAAAGATCAGCCGCGAACAGGCCGCCGCCCAGGGCGCCTGATCGCAAGCCCCATGACCACGGGCGGCCGTTCGGCCGCCCGTCTCGCCCCAGGAAGACACCGTGAAGCTGGTATTTGCCGGAACGCCCGATTTTGCCGTGCCGCCTCTGCGCGCCTTGCTGGCGGCCGGCCATGAGGTGCTGGGCGTGTACACCCAGCCCGATCGCCCCGCCGGACGCGGCCGCAAGCTGCGCCCCGGCCCGGTGAAACAGCTGGCGTTGGAACACGGTCTGCCGGTGCACCAGCCGCGCAGCCTGCGCGATGCGCAGGCTCAGGCGGAGCTGGCGGCGCTGGCGCCGGAGCTGATGGTGGTGGTGGCCTACGGCCTGATTCTGCCCGCCGAGGTGCTGGCCATACCCGCACTCGGTTGCCTGAACATCCACGCTTCGCTGTTGCCGCGCTGGCGTGGCGCGGCCCCCATCCACCGCGCTCTGCTCGCCGGAGACACCCGCACCGGGGTGAGCATCATGCGCATGGACGAGGGCCTGGATACCGGGGCGGTGCTCGCCGAGGCCGCCTTGCCCATAGAGCCCGAAGACACCACCGGCGTGCTGCACGACAAGCTGGCGCGGCTGGGCGCGGAGCTGCTGGTGGAGAGCTTGCCGGCGTACGCCAGGGGCGATCTGCCGGCCCGCCCGCAGCCCCAGGATGGGGTTAGTTACGCCGAGAAGCTCAGCAAGGCTGAAGCGCGGCTGGATTGGACCCGGCCGGCGGAGGCGCTGGCGCGCCAGGTGCGCGCCTTCAACCCTTGGCCGGTGGCGCAGTTCCAACGCCAGGGCGAGACCTTCCGCGTCTGGGAGGCCCGCGCCCTGGCCGATGTCGCGCCGCCGCCCCCCGGGCGGGTACTGGCGGCGGGTCGTGAGGGGCTGGATGTGGCCACCGGCGACGGGGTGCTGCGCCTTTTGCGCCTGCAGGGGCCGGGGGGCAAGCCTTTGGCGGTGGCGGATTTTCTCAACGGCCGCCCCTGGGTCGCCGGCGACGTGCTGGAGTAAGGCCATGAATCCGCGACTGGCGGCGGTACGCGTGCTTGCCCAGGTGCTCGATCAGGGCCGCTCCCTGGCCGAGGCTCTCCCGCAGGTGCAGCGCGAGCTGCCCGAGCGGGACCGCGCGCTGGTACAGGAGCTTTGCTACGGCGTGCTGCGCCGGCGGGACCTGCTGCAGGCGGTGCTGGAGCAATTGCTGAGCAAGCCCCTGCGTGCCAGGGAGCGCGAGGTGCAGCTCCTGCTGCTGGTCGGGCTTCACCAGATTCTGCACATGCGTACCCCGCCCCATGCCGCGGTCTCCGCCACGGTGGAGGTAACCCGGGTGCTGGGCAAGAAATGGGCCGCGGGCCTGGCCAATGCCGTGCTGCGCCGAGCGCTGCGCGAGCGCGAGTCGCTGCTGGCGGCGGTGCCGGCGGCAGCTCGTTTGTCACACCCCGACTGGTTGCAGGACGCCCTGCGCGATGCGTGGCCAAAAGAGGCCGAGGGGCTGATGGAGGCCAATAACCTCCACCCCCCCATGAGCCTGCGGGTCAATACGCAGCGCCAGAGCCGGGACGAGTATCGTCGCGAACTGGACGAGGCCGGCATCGCGGCCGCGCCCGGCCCCCATGCCGAGGAGGCGCTGCTGCTGGAAAAGCCCCGCGGGGTAGAGAGCCTGCCCGGTTTTGCCGAAGGGCGGGTCTCGGTGCAGGATCAGGCCGCCCAGCTGGCGGCCGCGTTGCTGGACGTGCCGGCCGGAGCGCGGGTGCTGGATGCCTGTGCCGCCCCCGGTGGCAAGACCTGTCACCTGCTGGAGCGCCAGCCCGAACTCGCCGAGCTCGTGGCCGTGGAGCTGGACCCGTTGCGGATGCCCCGCATACAGGAGAACCTGGCGCGGCTCGAATTGCATGCCAAGCTGGTGGAGGGGGATGCGGCCCGGCCTGCGGACTGGTGGGATGGCCGCCCCTTCGAGCGCATACTGCTGGATGCGCCCTGTTCGGCCACCGGCGTGATCCGCCGCCATCCGGATATCAAGTGGCTGCGTCGGGCCGATGACATCCCGCGGCTGGCGGCGCTGCAGGAGAAGTTGCTGGAGGCCCTGTGGCCCCTGCTCGCCGAGGGTGGCAGGCTGCTCTATGCCACCTGCTCGGTGTTGCCGGTGGAGAACAGCGAGCAGATTCAGCGGTTTCTGACGAGGCATCCGGAAGCCCGCTGCGAGCCCCTGCCGGGGAGCTGGGGGCGGGAGCAGGCCTGTGGGCGGCAGATCCTCAGCGGAGACGAGGGAATGGACGGTTTCTACTACGCGTGTCTGAGCAAGCGGGGCTGATGCAGGGGCGAGGCACAAGCCGGCGTTGGCTGTTCGCGGCCTTGCTGGCCCTGTGGGCGGTGACCGCCATGGCCCAGGCCGCGGAGGGTGTTTCCGTGCGCCGGGCGGTCATCGAGCCGCGCGAGGACGGGCATTACCTGAGCGCGCGCATCGACTATCGGCTTACCCCCGAAGTGATCGAGGCGCTGGATAGCGGCGTGACCCTGAGCTTCCAGCTGCGGGTGCAGCTGGAAGAGCCCCGCCGCTGGTGGATGGACCGGGAACTGGCGGCGCTGGAGCTGCGCTACAGCCTGCGTTACCACGCCCTGAGCGGGCGATACGTGCTTGTGCGTCTGGACACCGGCGAGAGTCGCAGTTTCGCGACTCGCGGCAGCGCGTTGTATGTCTTGGGCCAGGTGGAGGGCCTGCGCCTGTTGGGGCCGCAAGCACTCGAGCCCGGCGAGCGCTATACCGCGCGGCTACACGCGGCCCTGGACACCGCCGCCCTACCCCTGCCCCTGCGTACCCTGGCGGTGATGTCCCCGGCCTGGCGGCTTGGCAGTGAGTGGTACGAATGGCATTTCGACGGCTGAAGCGACGCACCCTGGAGGCTTGGCTGCGGCTGGGGCTGAGCGTGTTGCTGCTGATCTCGCTGTTCCTGCTCAGCCAGGCGAGCGAGAACTCGGCGCGCTTCGGTGCCCTGCATCCCTGGCTGTTGGTGATCAACGCCCTGGGCATGCTGGTGCTGCTGGTGCTGATCGGGGCGAATATCTACCGCCTGGTGCGCCAGTACCGGGGCGGGCAGACCGGCAGCCGTCTGGCCACCCGGCTGATGGTGATGCTGGTGATTCTCGCCGTGGTGCCGGTGGGCGTGGTGTATTACTTCTCCATGCAGTTTCTGCGCAGCGGCATCGACAGTTGGTTCAACGTGCGGGTGGAGGCGGCGCTGAGCGATGCGCTCAGCCTGTCCCAGGCGTCGCTGGACCTGCGCATGCGCGATTTGCTGCGGCGGGTGGAGAGCGGCGCGGCGGGCCTGGCTGATGTGGACGACGTCATGGCGCCCATGGCCCTGAGTGATCTGCGCCGGGAGTTCGGTGCGTCCGAAATCACCCTGCTGGGCAACAGCGGCCATATCATCGCCTCCAACAGTCGCGAGGCCACCGGCATACTGCCCAATCGGCCGGATGAGGAAATCCTCCTCGGCCTGCGCCAGGGGCGTAATTACGTAGGGCTGGACCCGCTGGAGAGCGCCGGTCTGCATGTGCGGGTGCTGGTGAACGCCCCTCACCGGGACGCTTCCCGACCCAATCGTATCCTCCACGCCTTGTTCCCCATGTCGCCGCGCATCAATGAGCTGGCCGGGAGCGTGGAGCGCGCCTATGGCGAGTACGGCGAGATGGAGGTGCTGCGCACCCCCCTGAAGGAAAGCTTCATTCTCACCCTCTCGCTGGTGGTGTTGCTCACCCTGTTGTTCGCCGTCTGGACCGCTTTCTACCTGGTGCGTCGACTGGTCGCGCCCATTCGTGATCTGGCCGAGGGCACCCGGGCGGTGGCGGCGGGCAATTACGGCACCCAACTGCCCCCGGCCGGGCGCGACGAACTGGGCTTTCTGGTGGGCTCCTTCAACGACATGAGTCGGCGCATCGCCCAAGTGCGCGAGACCGCCAAGCGCAGCCAGGCCCAGGTGGAAAGCCAGCGGGCCTACCTGGAAGCGGTGCTCGCGCGGCTGTCCTCCGGCGTGCTCGCGCTGGATTTCGAAGGCCATCTACGTACCTTCAATCATGCCGCCAGCGAGATTCTCGGCCTGCCGCTGGGCGATTCCGTGGGCCTGCAGCTGGAGTTGATCGCTGGCCGCCATCCCCATTTCGACGGCTTCGCCGCCATGGTGCAGGCGCACCTGGCCAGGCAGGACCCGGAGTGGCGCGAGGAGCTGACGCTGGACGGCCCGGAGGCCCACCGTGTGCTCATCGCCAGCGGCGCCCGCCTGCCCGGCGGCCGGGGCACGGGTGGGTACGTGATCGTGTTCGACGATGTCACCGCCCTGATCCAGGCCCAGCGGGATGCGGCCTGGGGTGAAGTGGCCCGGCGCCTGGCCCATGAGATCAAGAACCCGCTCACCCCCATCCAGTTGTCCGCCGAGCGCATACGCCATAAATACCTGGAACGGATGGAGGGGCGCGACGCCGAGGTGCTCGAGCGTGCCACTCGCACCATCGTCCAGCAGGTGGACGCCATGAAGGCCATGGTCAACGCCTTCTCCGAGTACGCCCGTCCGCCGCGCATGGAGCTGCGCGCGCTGGATCTCAACCGCCTGATCCGAGAGGTGGTGGAGCTCTATGGCGCCGAGGGCGGGCAGCCGGTGTTCGAGCTGGACCTGGCCCCGGCGCTGCCGCCCATCGCCGCCGACGCGGGTCGGCTGCGCCAGCTGCTGCACAACCTGATCAAGAATGCCCTGGAGGCCTGCGCCTCCGAGTCGGCCGCCACCGTGGCGATCCAGACCCGGTCCGATGAGGGGCGTCACGCCCGCCAGGTGGAGCTGACGTTGCGCGACAACGGCCCCGGTTTCGCCGAGGATGTGATGGAGCGTCTGTTCGACCCCTATGTGACCACCAAGCCCCGGGGCACGGGGCTGGGGCTCGCGATCGTCAAGAAGATCGTCGAGGAGCACAACGGCAGCATAGTGGCTCGCAACCTGAACCCGGGCGCCCGGATCACTGCCCGCTTCCCCGCCGCCGAGGCCGGCGCCGTGGCGGCGCAACACGCTTGATGGAGACGAGCCGATGACCCCCCCCCGCATACTGGTGGTAGACGATGAGCGGGATATCCGCGAGCTGGTGCAGGAAATTCTGCAGGACGAGGGTTACGAAGTGGAGGTGGCCGAGGATGGCGCCGCCGCCCGCGCCGCGCGCCGCGAGCACCGGCACGACCTGATCCTGCTCGATATCTGGATGCCGGACGTGGATGGCGTCACCCTGCTCAAGGAATGGCGCGAGGATTCGGCGCTGCCCTGCCCGGTGGTGATGATGTCCGGCCATGGCACGGTGGAGACCGCGGTGGAAGCCACCCGGCTGGGTGCCTACGACTACATCGAAAAGCCCCTGTCCCTGGCCAAGCTGCTGCTCACGGTGGAGCGGGCGCTGGAAGCGGCGGGTCGGGGGCGGTCGGCGGAGGAGGCGGCCGGGGAAAGCCCGGCCTGGCTGGAGCCCATAGGGCGCAGCCGGGTGATGCTGGAGCTGCGCGAGCAGGCGCGGCGCCTGGCCGAGCACGATTCCTGGGTCCTGATCAGCGGCGAGGCGGGCACCGGCAAGAAGAGCCTCGCCCGCTACATGCACGCGCTGGGGCCGCGCCGTGGCGGGCCCTTCGTGGAAGTGGCGGCCGGCAGCCTGGCCGGGGAAGAGGCCAGCAGGGAATTGTTCGGCAGCGAGGCCGGCGGCCGGGTGGTCTACGGCCGGCTGGAGCAGGCCGACGGGGGGACGCTGTTCATCGACGAAGTGGCCGATATGGATCTACCGGCCCAGGCTCGTTTGCTCAGTGCTCTCCAGAGCCGGAGCTTCCATCGCCAGGGTGGTAGCGCCGAGGTGCGGGTGGATGTGCGAGTCGTCGCCGCCACCCGCCTCGATCTGGAAGAGGCGGTGCGCCAGGGGCGTTTCCGTGAAGACCTCTATTACCGATTGAACGTGATTCCCCTGCGCCTGCCGCCCCTGCGCGAGCACCGGGAGGACGTGCCGGATCTGCTTACCTTCTGGGTCAATCGACTGGCCGACCAGGAGAAACTCGCTTATCGGCGTTTTTCGGTGGCGGCTCAGAACCGGCTGCGCAATCACGGCTGGCCGGGCAATGAGCGGGAGCTGCGTAATCTGGTGCGGCGGCTGCTGATTCTGGGCGACGGCGAGAGCATCGAGGTGGACGAGGTGGAGGCCGCGCTGCAGCACGAGGAAGTCGCGGAGGTCGCCCGGGACACGGCGCTGGAATCCGCGCTGCCGCTGGACTTGCCCCTGCGCGACGCCCGTGAGCAGTTCGAGCGCATCTACCTGCAGCATCAGTTGAAGCGCGCCGGGGGCAATGTCTCGCAACTGGCCAAGCTCACCGGCATGGAGCGCACGCACCTGTACCGCAAGCTCAAATCCCTGGGCATAGACCCGAAGGAGACGGTGTAGGGCGCCTGCGCTGACTTGCCGCGGTCCACGCGCGGGCGTACCTTAGCGGCCCTATGAAAATCATCATCCTGGGCGCGGGTCAGGTGGGCAGTTCGGTGGCCCGTAACCTGGCAAGCGAAGCCAACGATATCACCGTCGTCGACCTGGATTCCGAACTGTTGCGGGATCTGCAGGATCGGCTGGATATCCGCACGGTGCACGGCAACGCCACCCACCCGGTGATCCTTACCCGGGCCGGCGCGGACGATGCCGACATGATCATCGCGGTGACCAATTCCGACGAAGCGAACATGGTCGCCTGCCAGGTGGTCTATACCCTGTTCCGCACCCCCACCAAGATCGCCCGGGTGCGGGCGGTGGAATACCTCAACCACCCCCAGCTGTTCGGCCCCGAGGCCCTGCCCATCGACGTGCTGATCAGCCCCGAGCAACTGGTCACCCAGTACATCAAGCGGTTGGTCGAGCACCCGGGCGCGCTGCAGGTGCTGGACTTCGCCGATGGCAAGGTGCGGCTGGTGGGCGTGCGCGCCTATTACGGCGGGCCGCTGGTGGGCCATGAGCTGCGCACCATCAAGGAGCACATGCCGGGCATCCACACCCGGGTGGCGGCCATCTTCCGCCGCGGCGTGCCCATCATCCCCGAGGGCGACACGGTCATCGAAGCCGGCGACGAGGTGTTCTTCATCGCCGCGCGCAAGAACATTCGCGCGGTGATGAGCGAGTTGCGCCGCCTGGAGAAGCCGGTCAAGCGCATCATCATTGCCGGCGGCGGCAATATCGGCAAACGCTTGGCGCAACAGCTGGAAACTCGCTACCAGGTCAAGCTGATCGAGCACAATGTGCGCCGTACCCGGGATATCGCCGAAGATTTGCACAAAACCATCGTCTTGCAGGGGGATGCGGCGGACCAGGACCTGCTCATCGAGGAGAACATCGAGAACACCGACGTGTTCTGTGCCCTCACCAACGACGATGAAGCGAACATCCTCTCCTCCATGCTCGCCAAGCGCATGGGCGCGCGCACCGTCATGTCGCTGATCAACCGCACGGCCTACGTGGACCTGGTGCAGGGCAGCGAGGACATCGACATCGCCATTTCCCCGCAACAGGCCACCATCGGCACGCTGCTGGCGCATATTCGCCGCGGAGACGTGGTGAACGTGCATTCCCTGCGCGGTGGCAAGGCGGAAGCCATCGAGGCGGTGGCCCACGGCGATCGCTCCAGTTCCCGGGTGGTGGGGCGCGCGGTGGAGGAGATCCGCCTGCCCGCCGGGGCGACCATCGGCGCGGTGGTCCGCGGTGACAAGGTGCTCATGGCCCACCACGACACGGTGATCGAGGCCGAGGATCATCTGATCCTGTTCCTCACCAAGAAAGACAAGCTGAGCGAGGTGGAGCGCCTGTTCCAGGTGGGCGTGACCTTCATCTGATGCATCTCGATATCGTCCAGCGCATCCTCGGCATGCTGCTCATGGTGTTCAGTTTCACCATGCTGCCGCCTGCCCTGGTGGCCCTGATCGCCGGGGACTCCGCCCTGCCCGCCTTCCTCTATGCCTTCGCCCTGCTGCTCGGGGTGGGCACCTTGATGTGGTACCCGGTGCGCCGGGTGCGTCGGGATCTGCGTACCCGGGACGGCTTCCTGGTGGTGGTGCTGATCTGGATGGTGCTGGGCCTGGCCGGCGCGGTGCCCTTCGCGATCTCGGAAGACCCGAGCATGTCCGTGGTGGACGCGGTGTTCGAGGGCTTGTCGGGGCTGACCACCACCGGGGCGACGGTGATCGTCGGCATCGACCAACTGCCCCGCTCTATCCTGTTCTACCGTCAACAGCTGCACTGGATGGGGGGCATGGGGATCATCGTGCTGGCGGTGGCCATCCTGCCCATGCTCGGCGTGGGTGGCATGCAGCTCTACCGAGCGGAAATGCCCGGGCCGGTGAAGGATGCCAAGCTCACCCCGCGCATCGCCGAGACCGCCAAGGCCTTGTGGTACATCTACCTGTGGCTGACCGTGGCCTGTGCCGTGGCCTACTGGCTGGCCGGCATGAGTGCCTTCGACGCGGTGGCCCATGCCTTCTCTACCGTGGCCACCGGCGGCTTCTCCACCCATGACGCGAGTATCGGTTACTTCGACAGCGTCTCCATCGAGCTCATCACCATCGTGTTCATGCTGATCTCGGCGGTGAATTACTCGCTGCACTTCGTTGCCTGGCGGGGCAATACGCTGCGCAACTACTGGCGCGACGCCGAGTTTCGCTTCTTCATACAGGTCACCGTTGCGGTGCTGCTGCTGGTGACCCTGGGGCTGTGGGTGCACGAGACCTTCAGCGGCGCGGAGGCGCTGCGTCAGGCGGTTTTTCAGGTGGTCTCGGTGGTCACCTCCACCGGCTACACCACCGCAAGCTTTTACCTGTGGCCGAGCTACCTGCCGGTGTTGCTGATCTTCCTGAGTTTCATGGGCGGCTGCGCCAGTTCCACCTCGGGCGGCATGAAGCAGGTGCGCTTTCTGCTGTTGGCCAAGCAGGGCCGGCGCGAGGTGCTGCGCCTGATCCACCCCCAGGCCCAGGTGCTGGTCAAGGTGGGCGACCGCGCGGTGAACGAGCGGGTGATCGATTCGGTGTGGGGCTTCTTCGCCACCTATGTGGCGGCCTTCGCCGCGATCATGCTGCTGCTGATGGCGCTGGGCGTGGACCAGGTGACCGCCTTCTCGGCGGTGGCCGCCTGCATCAACAACCTGGGGCCGGGTCTGGGCGAGGTGGGCGCGCACTTCGGCAACCTGCCCACGCTGGCGAAATGGGCGCTGGCCTTCGCCATGCTGCTGGGGCGGCTGGAGATCTTCACCTTGCTGGTGATCCTCACCCCCGCCTTCTGGCGTCGCTGAGCGCCGCGAACCCGCCGCGGCCATGAGCCGAGTCTACCGCTCGGGTGGCTGGCGGTAGGTCTCCCGCGGGAAGCGTTTGTAGGTCCATTGGTATTGCTCCGGCAAGCGGCGTACCGCCTGCTCCACCGCCAGGTTCATGGCGGCGGCGGCGCGGCTGAGATCGCTGTCCCGCACCTCTTCCGGCGCTTCCATGAAATGCAGCCGGTAACCGCGCCCCCGGGGCAGTCGCTCCACGTATCCCAGCAGCACGGCGGCCTCCGGGTGGCGCTGGGCGAGCCTCGGGAGCAGGGTCATGGTGTTGGCCGGCACGCCGAAAAACGCTGCCGCCTCGCCCCGTCCGTCGGGTTTTTGGTCCGGCAGGATTGCCACCACCTCGCCGGCCTTCAGCGCTCGGGACAGCGCCTTGATCCCGCTGGGGCTTGCGGGATGCACCCGCCCTCCGGCCCGCTCCCGGGCCAGCACCAGTAGCGGCTCCAGCGCCGGGTTCCTGGGCGGCTGATACAGGGTGTGCAGGGGCAGGCGTCGACCCCAGTAGGGGGCCATCAGCTCCCAGGCTCCCAGATGGGGCACCGCTACCAGCAGCCCCTTGCCTCGAGCGATGGCCGTCTCTACATATTCCAGGCCCCCGCCGGGCTCGATGTATTGTTCCAGGCGCGGCATGGGCCAGAACCAGATCGCTCCCAGCTCCAGCACCGTCTTGCCCAGTTCCCGGGCGCTGGCGCGGCGCAGCCGCTCGCGTTTCGCCGTCTCCAGCTCCGGGTAGCACAGGCGCAGATTGGCGCGGGCCGTGGCCCGCGCCCGGCCGGGAAGTGCGCCGGCCAGGGCGCCGAGCAGCGCGCCCAGGGCGTGTGCCCAGCGCAGCGGCAGCAGCGAGAACAGGCGAAGCAGGGTTCGAAGTGCGGCGACGGTCATGGCGGCATAGTCAAGCCGCTTTGCGCGCCGGGCGCAAGGGAATTGGCCAAGTGCTTCCTTGCCCCGGGCGTTTTTCCTGGCTGTGGCCAGCGCAGCCACGCATTGTGCGCGCATGGGGCGGCCGCCATGCGGCGAAGGCGAAATGTGGACACCGCCAAACCAATCATTAGAATTGGCGCCGGCCGTTGCAAATGGCCATTATTTATAGGGAGGCACTGATCAATTCCCTTGGGACTCTGCGGTCGCGGGGCGTTTCTCGGCGAGGCGCGGGTTGGCTGCGAACGTGCCAGATGGTCAGAGATCCAAGGGAATTGATCAGTGTTTCCCCAAGGGAATCACAATCAATACAAATGGACATATCGCGGGGATGGAGATGCCTGTGAACAAGCAAACGGATGAGATGCTCGCCACCTGGACCCGGATGCAGCGCCAGCTGTGGGACAACTGGCTTCAGGCCGTCAAGCAGTTCGGCACGGAAGGTGATCAGCGTACCGCCTGGCGTGAGAGCTATGCGCGTAATCTGCAGGCCTGGGAGCAATCGGTGCGCGAGGCGCTGGATGCTCAGATGCAGTGGAGCCACAGCTGGGCGGAGAAAATGAGCGGCAAGGAGCCCAACGAGGCCGCCTCAGGCTGGGTCGACCAGACCCAGCAGATGATGAAGGGTTGGACCGACGCTCAGCACCGGCTCTGGAGCGCCTGGTTCGAGAGCGTGAAGGACCTGGACCCTCAGGCCGCCGCCGAGCGCTGGGACACCGAGGGGCGCCAGGTGCTGCAGGCCTGGCAGGAGGCCGCGCAGCGCGCACAGGATGCGCTGGCGGATTGGGCGGCGGTCTACAGGGAGCAGAAACAGGCGGGCAAGGGACGCTGAACCTCACCGTCGTGTAATTTGCCGGGAAAGCCTCGCGAAAGATCGCGGGGCTTTTTTGATGGCGCAGGCAAAAAAAGACCGGCGCATCCCATGCACCGGTTTTACTGACTTACACTTGGCTGGAGGTGATCCACGCTTCCCGACTTCCGTGCCGGTTTTGGTCCCTGTTTTTAACGCGCTACGTTGTTCTTGTTATTATCTTCCGCCGCCCATCTCGGCGGAGTCGCCGCCTGACGACGGTGACGTATTGATCATGCCAGTTGCCGTGCGGAGGGGGTGTAAGTGACGAATTACAATACGTGTAAGAAAATACCTACAAGCGAGCAGGTGCTGCGTACGTGATTGCCCTGCTGCAGCGGGTGAGCGAGGCGCGGGTGGCGGTGGCCGGCGACACCGTTGCGGCCATAGGGCCGGGCCTGCTGGTTTTGATCGGGGTGCAGCGCCACGATACCCCCGAGCAGGCCTCACGGTTGCTTGAGCGCCTGTTGGGCTATAGGGTCTTCGCCGATGAGCGCGGCCGGATGAACCGCAGCTTGCGGGAGGTGGGCGGCGAGTTGCTGTTGGTGCCCCAGTTCACACTCGCCGCCGACACCACCCGCGGCCGGCGGCCCAGTTTTACGCCCGCCGCCCCGCCGGCGCAGGGCCAGGAGCTGTTCGAGCAGCTGCTGGCGCTCGCCCGCGAGCAGCTTGGCGAGGTGGGCGCCGGGGTCTTCGGCGCCGATATGCAGCTGAGCCTGTGCAACGACGGCCCCGTGACCTTCTGGCTGGAAGTCTCCCCGCCCTGAAAATGGTATCCTTCGCCGGCAACCCCCCACCGTACAGAGCGATGACAGAACGTAAGGCCACTATTCAACGCGACACCCTGGAGACGCAGGTCAGCGTCAGCCTGAACCTGGATGGCCAGGGCAAGGCAGAGCTGGACACCGGCGTGCCCTTCCTCGACCACATGCTTGACCAGATCGCCCGCCACGGGCTGATCGATCTGAGCATCAAGGCCCAGGGGGATCTGCATATCGACGCCCACCACACGGTGGAAGACGTGGGTATCACCTTCGGCCAGGCGCTGCTCGAGGCGCTGGGCGATCGCAAGGGTATACGCCGTTTCGGCCATGCCTACTGCCCGCTGGATGAGTCGCTCAGCCGCGTGGTCGTGGATTTCTCCGGCCGCCCCGGGCTGGAAGACCATGTGGAGTACACCCGGGCGCGCATCGGTGATTTCGACGTGGACCTGTTCGGGGAGTTCTTCCGCGGGCTGGTGAACCACGCCCGCATGACCCTGCACATCGATAATCTGCGCGGGCGCAACGCGCACCATCAAGCCGAGTCCGTGTTCAAGGCTCTGGGCCGGGCGCTGCGCATGGCCGCCGAGCGCGACCCGCGCGCCCCCCAGGCCATGCCCTCCACCAAGGGGACCCTGTGAGGGCGCGCCGCCCATGAGCTCCATCGCGGTGATCGACTACGGCATGGGCAATCTGCGCTCGGTGGCCAAGGCGCTGCAGCATGTGGGCGGCGGCGCGCGGGTGAGCGTGACCTCCGATGCCGAGGAGATACGCCGAGCGGACCGCGTAGTGTTCCCGGGCCAGGGCGCGGCGCGGGACTGCATGGCGGAGTTGCACCGGCTGGAGCTGGTGGAGGTGATCCGCGAGGTGGCTGCCGAGAAGCCCTTTCTGGGCGTGTGCATGGGCATGCAGGTGCTCCTGGATCGCAGCGAGGAAGGCGGCGGTGTGGACTGCCTGGGTTTGCTGCCCGGTCAGGTGCGTCACTTTCGACACATCCTCGGCGCGCACAGCGCGCTGAAGGTGCCCCACATGGGTTGGAACCGGGTGGCGCAGGCCGCGCGGCACCCGTTGTGGGCCGGCATCGAGGATCGCAGCTGGTTCTATTTCGTGCACAGCTACTTCGCCGACCCGGCCACGCCCGAACTGACCCTGGGGCGCAGCGACTACGGCGCGCCCTTCTCCGCGGTGATCGGCCGCGAGAACATCTTCGCCGCCCAGTTCCATCCCGAGAAGAGCCAGCATGCGGGCCTTACCCTGCTTGGCAACTTCCTGCGCTGGGACGGTACGGTTTGATCGCCCGAGCGGGCACATTGTATTGAAGCCTTGATTACCTACACTCTGGCGCTCAGCCAGTAGCCGACTCGCGAGGAACCCATGCTGCTGATCCCCGCCATCGACCTCAAGGAAGGCAAGTGCGTGCGCTTGCGCCAGGGCGATATGAACCAGGAAACCATTTTCTCCGACGATCCGGTGGCCATGGCCGGCCAGTGGGTGGAGGCCGGTGCCCGGCGTATCCATCTGGTGGACCTCAACGGTGCCTTCGCCGGCTTCCCGGTGAATGCCGATATCATCGGGCGCATCGCCGACGCCTATCCCGGAGTGGAGCTCCAGGTGGGCGGCGGCATCCGCGATTTCGACAAGATCCAGACCTATCTCGATGTGGGCGTGAGCTACGTGATCATCGGCACCCAGGCGGTGCGCGCGCCGAACTTCGTGGACGATGCCTGCCTGGAGTTTCCCGGCCGCATCATCGTCGGCCTGGATGCGAAGGACGGCAAGGTGGCCACCGACGGCTGGGCCAAGGTGTCGACCCATGAAGCGGAAGACATGGCCCGGCGCTTCGAGGAGGCCGGCGTGGAAGCGCTGGTGTTCACCGACATCGGCCGTGACGGCATGATGCGGGGCGTGAACGTGGAGGCCACCCGGGCACTGGCCCGCGCGGTGAGCATTCCGGTGATCGCCTCCGGTGGCGTGAGCAGCCTGGACGATGTGCGCGCCCTGTGCGCCGCGCAAGCCGACGGCGTGCAGGGCGCCATTGTCGGGCGGGCTATCTACGAAGGCAGCCTGGACCTCGCCGAGGCCCAGAGCCTCGCCGATTCCCTGGTCTGAACCCATGAGCCTCGCCAAGCGCATCATCCCTTGCCTGGACGTGGACGCCGGCCGAGTGGTCAAGGGCGTGAAGTTCGTCGATATCCGCGACGCCGGCGACCCGGTGGAGATCGCCCGGCGTTACGACCGGGCCGGTGCCGACGAGATCACCTTCCTGGACATTACCGCCAGCTCCGACGAGCGCGAGACCCTGGTTCACGTGGTGGAGCAGGTGGCCTCGGAAGTGTTCATCCCGCTGACCGTGGGCGGCGGCATCCGTTCACTGGCCGATATCCGCCGCATGCTCAATGCCGGCGCCGACAAGGTGGGTATCAACACCGCCGCCGTGCACAAGCCCGAACTGGTGGCTCAGGCGGCCGACCGTTTCGGCGCCCAGTGCATCGTGGTGGCGGTGGATGCCAAGCGCGTGAGCGCGGAGGGGGAAGCGCCCCGCTGGGAAGTGTTCACCCATGGCGGGCGCAAGACCACCGGGCTGGACGCGGTGGAGTGGGCCGCGCGTATGGCGGAGGCCGGCGCGGGTGAAATCCTGCTCACCAGCATGGACCGCGACGGCACCAAGGCCGGCTTTGACACCGCGCTCACCGCGGCCGTGGCCGATGCGGTGCCGGTGCCGGTGATCGCCTCCGGCGGAGTGGGCACTCTGCAGCATCTGGTCGAGGGCGTGACCCTGGGCCGTGCCGATGCGGTGCTGGCGGCCAGCATCTTCCATTTCGGCGAATACACGGTCGCCCAGGCCAAGGACTACATGGCCGAGCACGGGGTGGAGGTGCGCCGCTGATGGATTGGCTGGAGCAGCTGCGCTGGGACGAGCGGGGTCTGATCCCCGCCATCGCCCAGGACCATGAGAGCGGCGAGGTGCTGATGGTCGCCTGGATGAATCGGGAGTCCCTGGCCGAGACCGCGGAAACCGGTCGCGCCGTGTACTACTCCCGCTCCCGGCGCCGCCTGTGGCGCAAGGGCGAGGAGAGCGGCCATGTGCAACGGGTTCACGAGCTGCGGGTGGACTGCGATCAGGACGTGGTGCTGTTGAAGGTCGCGCAGCTTGGCGGTATCGCCTGCCATACCGGGCGCCGCAGCTGTTTCTACCTGCGTCTGGAGGATGGCGAGTGGCGGGCTGTGGAGCCCGTGCTCAAGGACCCGGATGCGATCTACGGCAAGGAGAGCCCATGAGCGAGGTGCTGAGCGAGCTTGCCCGGGTGCTGGAGGCGCGCAAGCAGGCGGAGCCGGACAGCTCCTACGTGGCGAAGCTCTATGCCAAGGGCCTGGATGCCATCCTCAAGAAGATCGGCGAGGAAGCCACCGAGACGGTGATGGCGGCCAAGGACGGAGATGCCGACAAGATCGTTTATGAGGTGGCGGATCTGTGGTTCCATAGCCTGGTGTTGCTGGCCCAGCAGGGGCTGGGGCCCGAGGATGTGCTGGCGGAGCTGCAGCGGCGTTTCGGCCTGTCGGGCCTGGATGAGAAGGCCGCGCGAGACCGGCGCTGATCGAAGGCAAGGTGCGCCCCGCGCGCCCGGAGGAGCGAAAATGGGTTTCGGTGGAATGAGTATCTGGTCGCTGCTGCTGATCCTGGTGATCGTGCTGCTGCTGTTCGGCACCAAGAAGCTGCGCAATCTGGGCGGTGATCTGGGCAGTGCGGTCAAGGGCTTCAAGCAGGCGGTGAACGAAGGCGAAGCCGAGGGCAAAGCCGACCCGGCGCGCCTGAACAAGGCCGAGGGCCAGGCGGGCGAGCAGAAGACCGCCGACAAAGAACACCACGGTTCCTGATGCGCCGCGCGCGGCGAGCGGGCTGAGCCGGCACCATGTTCGATATCGGCTTCTGGGAGCTGTGCATCCTGGCGGTGTTGGGTCTGGTGATTCTGGGCCCGGAGCGCCTGCCTCGGGTGCTGCGCATGATCGGTCTGTGGGTGGGCCGCGCGCGGGCCAGTTACCAGGCTCTGCGCACCGAGATGGAGCGTGAGCTGCGGGTGGACGACATGAACCGGGCGCGCCAGCGCATGGAAGACGAAGCCCGGGCCATGGGGCGCAGCGTCGAGGACGTGAGTCGTCAGTTCGAGGAAGCCACCCGCACCGATACCCCGCCCCCGCCCGATGACCCGCCGAGCAAGGAATCGCCTCGTGAGCAGGACTGAGGAGTCCATGCCCGATCAACCTCTGCTCGCGCACCTGCTGGAGCTGCGCGGGCGGCTGCTGCGCATCGTCGTGGTGGTGGTGCTGGTGTTCCTGGCGCTGTACCCGTTCAGCGACCAGCTCTACGCCTGGCTCTCCGGTCCGCTGCGGGCGGTGCTCCCCGAGGGCACCTCCATGGTCGCCATCCAGGTGGCCTCGCCGTTCCTGATTCCCATGAAACTCGCCCTGGTGGCGGCGCTGTTCATCGCCGTGCCGTATATTCTCTATCAGCTCTGGGCCTTCGTCGCGCCGGGGCTGTACCGGCACGAGCGGCGACTGATCTGGCCGCTGCTCGCCTCCAGCACCCTGCTGTTCTATCTGGGAGCGGCCTTCGCTTACTTCGTGGTCTTTCCGCTGGTGTTCGCTTTTTTCTCCGGCGTGGTGCCCGAGGGCGTGGCCATGATGACCGACATCGGCGAGTACCTGGATTTCGTGCTGGCGCTGTTCTTCGCCTTCGGCCTGGCCTTCGAGGTGCCGGTGGCCACCGTGCTGCTGGTCTACACCGGGGTGACCAGCCCGCGGGCGCTGCGCGAAAAGCGCGCGTATGTGATCGTCGGCGCCTTCGTGATCGGCATGCTGCTGACCCCGCCGGATGTGCTTTCGCAGGTGCTGCTGGCGCTGCCCATGTGGCTGCTCTACGAGGCGGGGATTCTGTTCAGCATCCTCGCCCGGCGCAGCTCGCTGCCTAAAGAGGAAGATTCAGCCGCCGACTGAAGTTCGGTGCGGGGTCCCGGATTCCCGCCACCGGCACCAGCCCGGCTGCGCGGATGGGGCTACCAAGCTCTCGGCAACCGCGATGAAACCGCCGGCGGAAACGAGGGCTCGCCGACCGCCTCGCTCAGCCCCGTTTCTCGCTCGTCGGCGGCTCCACCACCTTGAACCGAAAATGGGCGAACTGGCGAGTGGTCTCGATCAGTTCCGTGAGCTGCACATAGAGCAGCAGCTGCTGCATGTTCAGCTTCAGTACGGCTCCTACATCGTAGACCGCCGCCGGGGTGATCAGCGTGGCCGGGCGACTCAGCGGGTTGACGCGGGGAATGAGCAGCCCCCGCAGGTACTCCGCCCCCTTGCCCGCGCCCCGCACCGTCTGGGTGCCCACCGCGTAACCGCTGGTGGCCAGGTGCTTGACCCCCAGCTCAATGCCCCCCGCGCCACGGCTGCGCAGCCACCGGGCGGTGCCTATCATCCAGGCCTCGGGGCGGGCGCTGTCTTTCTCGGAGTAGGCGAGCAGTTCGCCGACCCGAATCTGCATGGGGCAGTCATCGCCGCAGAACAGCGCCATGCCCCCACTGCTTTGGTTCTTGCGGTTCCAGGTCACCGCCTTGTGGCGTACCCGGTGGCGAGTCTGCTCCTGCTCGTGCTTGACCATGCTGGCCTGGCGCCAGATATCGTCGGCTTCGGCGTCGATGGCGCGAAAACGTGAGCTGCGGTCGGTGCTCCCCTCTGTTCTTCCCTGATCCGCCGCGGCCTCGTCGCCCAGCAGACGCATGGCGGGCTTCTCGGGTGCCTTCTCCACGTCGCCCAGGCGCTCGCGCCACTGGCGTTCATCTTGCTCCGGGGTGAAGGGGCGGCGGCCGTTGAGGAAGAAATGGCAGCCGCTCAGGCTCTCCACCACCGACAGGCGCGCCAGTGTGCGCTTGCGCTCATCGGTGCGCTCCTGGCGCCCGCCCAGGGCTTCGTGGAAGCGAAGGTACATGTCTCGCTGCATCCGCTCGGAGAGGGTGGCCGAGGTCCGACTTTGGGCCAGCAGTTCCCGCGAGCGCTGGATCTGCTCATCGATGGCGGCCACCAGCCGGTCGAGCTCCAGCACCCGGGGCACGGCGGCCGGCAGCGAGGCCACGCTGTGAGGAATGTAGCGGGCCGGGAAATCCGAGCCCAGGTCGATCACGAAGTGCCCGGCCAGGCTCTGCGAGGGCTGTGCCTCCTGGATGCGCACGAAGTGCACCCAGCGACCGATGCGCCGGTACAGCTCCTCTGCCTCGCCCTGCATCAGGTGATAGGGGTTGGAGAGCGCCAGCACGGCGATACGCAGGTAGGCCTGCTTGATGGACAGTGCCGTCTCGTCGCTGTCCCGGGTGCCCTCCATGGGCAGCCCCTGCAGGTTGTAGATTTCCGCGTTGCGATACAGGGTGTGCAGATCCTGCCATAGCTTAGGCGGCTCGGGCGCGTAGACCCGATAGCTTTCCAGCAACATCCGCCCCAGCGCCAGCACGGCGCGTTGAATGGCGAACTGCAGTTGCTGGGTGAGCCCCGGCTGGCCGCCATGGAGGCTCGCATCCAGCAGTTCATTCACCGCCAGCTTGAAACCGTTGGCCAGCTCGTTCAGCAGACCGATCACCAGCTCGGCCTGCTCCCGGTCCTGGGTCTTCAGGGGCTGGCTGGCGTTGCGGTATTCCCCGGCAAGCATGATGCAGGCGTCGTAGACCGCCGGGCGCAACAGTTCCATGGCCTCCAGGCGCGCCGCCTTGGGCAGCGGGTCGCGGTTGAGCTCCTGCAGGGCCTGGCGCAATTCCTGCGCCAGCGGCTCGGCCAGGCCCCGGGGGAGCCCGTCCAGCCAGGCCTTGATGCGCTTGTTGTTGAAGCCCTGAAAGCGGCCGCCTTCGCCTTGCGGCGCCGGCACATCCAAACGTATGGGTTTCATAATGCTATGCTGTAACCCGATATCGGTCCCCAGCGGGGAAAAATGCCTCAGAGCAGGCTGATGATTGCACGTGCGCCGCCCTTTTCATGGCGCAACATTAGCACAAGCTGCCGGCCTTGCGCCGCGCGGATCTGTGGCTTATTTTATATATCCGAGTCGATTCTAGATTTCGCGAGTCCCCAGGGGGCGGGTCCGAAATCGGAAGCTACCGGCCCGGGGCGGCGGCAAACACGCCCACACACATCTCAATCAGAGTCTTCTACGGATGCAGGCCGTGCGGACCCAATTTGTGCTAGCCAATGGCCGGCCCTCTTCTCCACAAGGGAGGGTCTGGCGTTAGCCATGCCTGAAGCCCCGAGCGAGCCCCCCGACGTTCTCCACACACCGCGCGCGTCCCGCGCGGCATTCAGCGATCATTTTCATTCCCGTGCCGTGCCCACGGCGCGTACCCATACTCCAGGTGTGACCCGATGACTGGCGTCTTTGACAAGTGGCAGAAAAGTTCCTATCTCGGCGGCGCCAACGCCGCCTTTCTGGAGGACCTCTACGAGGATTACCTCCGCGACCCCGCCCTGGTGGAGCCCGAGTGGCGGGCGTATTTCCAGGGGCTGGAGGCGGCAGGCGTCGGCAAGGAAGTGCCCCACAGCGCGGTGCGCGACGAGTTTCGCCGCCTGGCTCGCAGCGGCGGGCGGCGCGCGCAGATGTCCGCCGAGGGGCTCTCGCCGGAGGCTGCCGAGAAGCAGGCAGCGGTGCTGCGCCTGATCAACGCCTACCGGGTGCGCGGTCATCAGCAGGCCCACCTGGACCCGCTGCGCCTGCGTGAAAAGCCGGCGGTGCCGGACCTGGACCCGGCCTACCACAACCTCACCGACGCGGACATGGACCGGGTGTTCAATACCGGCTCCCTGTTCGCCGACGAGAGCCTGCCGCTGCGCGAGATCATCGAGATCGTCAAGGAAGTGTACGCGGGCACCATCGGCTCCGAGTACATGCATATCACCGACACCGCGGAGAAGCGCTGGCTCCAGGAGCGCCTGGAGCGCCCCCGCGCCCGGCACGGTTTCTCGGCGGAAAAGCGCAGGGTGATCCTCGAGCGGCTCACCGCGGCGGAGGGCATCGAGAAGTATCTGCACAGCAAGTACGTGGGCCAGAAGCGCTTCTCGCTGGAAGGCGGCGAGTCGCTGATCCCGCTGCTCGATGAGCTGATCCAGCGCAGCGGCGAGCAGGGCGTGAAGGAGATGGTGCTGGGCATGGCCCACCGCGGCCGGCTCAACGTGCTGATCAACATCCTCGGCAAGAGCCCGAAGGATCTGTTCGCCGAGTTCGAGGGCAATTTTGCCTTCCAGGGCGGCTCCGGCGACGTGAAGTACCACCTGGGCTACTCCTCCGATATCAAGACCGCCGGCGGCCCCCAGCATCTGGCACTGGCCTTCAACCCCTCGCACCTGGAGATCGTCGACCCGGTGGTGGTGGGCTCGGCCCGGGCACGCATGCAGCGCCGGCTGGACTTCAAGGCCGACAAGGTCATGCCGGTGCTGATCCACGGTGACGCTGCCTTCGCCGGCCAGGGCGTGGTCATGGAGACCTTCCAGCTCTCCCAGGCCCGCGGTTTCTACACCGGCGGCACCCTGCACATCATCGTCAACAACCAGATCGGGTTCACCACCAGCAACCCGCTGGATTCCCGCTCCACCTTCTATTCCACGGAAGTGGCGAAGATGGTGCAGGCGCCCATCTTCCACGTGAACGCCGACGACCCGGATGCGGTGCTGTTCATTACCCGGCTCGCCTTCGACTACCGCCAGCGTTTTCGCAAGGACGTGGTCATCGACCTGGTCTGCTATCGCCGCCATGGGCACAACGAGGCCGACGAGCCCTCCGCCACCCAGCCGGTCATGTACCAGAAGATCAAGAAGCGCAAGACCACCCGCAAGCTCTACGCCGAGCGCCTGGTCCGCGAGGGGGTGCTGGAGGAAGGCGCGGGCGATGCCCTGGTCACCGAGTACCGGGACCGGCTGGACCGCCACGAGATCGTCGCCCGCAACGTGCTCGAGGGCGTGCACAACGAATACACCGTGGACTGGGCCTCTTACAGCAACGCCCAGTGGGACGTCGAGGTGGACACCCGGGTGCCGCTCAACGAGCTGCGCGAGCTGCAGGACACCCTGATGGACCTGCCCGAGGGTTTCACCCTCAACGCCCGGGTGGCGGCGATCATGGAGAACCGGCGCAAGATGGCCGCCGGCGCCCTGGCGCTGGACTGGGGCTTTGCCGAGAACCTGGCCTATGCCACCCTGCTCAAGTCCGGCCACAAGGTGCGCCTGACCGGCCAGGACAGCGGTCGCGGCACCTTCTTCCATCGCCACGCGGTGTTGCACCATGCCGAAGACGGCAGCAATTTCATCCCGCTCAAGCAGGTGAGCGACGAGCCCAGCGACTTCACCGTCATCGATTCGCTGCTCTCCGAGGAGGCGGTGCTCGGCTTCGAGTACGGTTTCGCCACCGCCGACCCCACCACCATGGTGATCTGGGAAGCGCAGTTCGGGGATTTCGTCAATGGCGCCCAGGTGGTGATCGACCAGTTCATCAGCTCCGGCGAAGCCAAGTGGGGCCGGCTGTGCGGGCTGACCATGTACCTGCCCCACGGCTACGAAGGCCAGGGCCCCGAGCATTCCTCCGCGCGTCTGGAGCGCTTCCTGCAGCTGTGCGCCGAGCACAACATCCAGGTCTGCGTGCCCTCCACCCCGGCGCAGTTCTTCCACATGATCCGCCGGCAGATGCTGCGGCCCTACCGCAAGCCGCTGATCGTGATGACGCCAAAGAGCCTGTTGCGCCACAAGCTGTCCACTTCCAGCCTGGACGACCTGACCCAGGGGTACTTTCACAACGTCATCGACGAGGTGGACGATCTCAAGCCCGCGGAGGTGCGCCGGGTGGTGATGTGCAGCGGCAAGGTCTACTTTGATCTATTGGAAGAGCGGCGCAAGCGCGAACTGACCGACCTGGCCATCATTCGCATCGAGCAGCTCTACCCCTTCCCCGAGAAGGAACTGGCTACCCTGCTGCGCCGTCGCTACAGCAAGGCCACCGAAGTGGTCTGGTGCCAGGAGGAGCCCAAGAACCAGGGCGCCTGGTATTCCAGCCAGCACCACTTCAAGCGCGCCATGCGCAAGGAGCAGGAACTGAAATACGCCGGCCGCGAGGCTTCCGCCTCGCCGGCCGTCGGTTACGCCAAGCTGCATCATGAACAGCAGCGCAAACTGGTCGACGATGCCCTGAGCTGATTGCGCGGGGCACGGGGACACCCCCACAAGGGATAGAGGAACGAGCCCAAAAGGCTGAAAGCGAGGAGCCATGAGCACAGAAGTCAAAGTACCGCCCCTGCCGGAATCCGTCAGCGAAGCGACGGTCGTCACCTGGCACAAGCAGCCCGGTGATGCCGTCGCCCGTGACGAGAACCTGGTGGACATCGAGACCGACAAGGTCGTCCTGGAGGTGCCCGCGCCCGAGGACGGCGTGCTCGGCGACATCCTCAAGAACGAGGGCGACACGGTCACCGCCGGCGAAGTGGTGGCGATCCTTGGCGCCGGCACGGGCAAGGCCGCCGGTGGCGCCACGGAAGAGAGCAAGGCGGAATCGGCCGATGCCGAGCCCGCCGCCGAGGGCAACAGCAACGGCAACGGCAACGAGCGCGACAGCGCGGCCCTGGACGAGCTCTCCCCGGCTGTGCGCCGCATGGTGGTGGAGTACGATCTGGACCCGGCCAAGATCGAGGGCAGCGGCCCCAACGCCCGGATCACCAAGGAAGACGTGCTCAACTTCATGGCAGCCGGCGAAGGGGGCTCCGACGAGGGCATCCGCCCGCGCAAGACCGAGCAGCCCGCGCCGAGCAAGGATGCCGACCACAAGGCCGTGGTGCCCCCCGCCGCCACCGCCCAGGGCGAGCGCCCCGATCGGCGCGTGCCCATGACCCGGCTGCGCCAGCGCATCGCCGAGCGTCTGGTGGAGGCCCAGCAGACCGCCGCCATGCTGACCACCTTCAACGAGGTCAACATGCAGCCGGTCATGGAGATGCGTGGCCGCTACAAGGAAACCTTCCAGAAGACCCACGATGTGAAGCTCGGCTTCATGTCCTTCTTCGTCAAGGCGGCGGTGGAGGCGCTCAAGCGTTTCCCCGCGGTGAACGCGTCCATCGACGGCAGCGACATCATCTACCACGGGTACTACGACATCGGCATCGCCGTGAGCAGCCCCCGTGGCCTGGTGGTGCCGGTGCTGCGTGACTGCGACCAGTTGTCCATGGCCGAGATCGAGGCGCAGATCACCGACTTCGGCCAGCGGGCGAAGGACGGCAAGCTCACCATGGATGATCTCACCGGCGGCACCTTTACCATCACCAACGGCGGCGTCTTCGGCTCCATGATGTCCACGCCCATCCTCAATCCGCCCCAGAGCGGCATCCTCGGGATGCACGCCACCAAGGAGCGCGCGGTGGTGGAGAACGGCGAGATCGTGATCCGGCCCATGATGTACCTGGCCCACAGCTACGACCATCGGATCATCGACGGCCGCGAGGCGGTGCAGTTTCTGGTGACCATCAAGGACATGATCGAAGATCCGGCGCGTCTGCTGCTGGAAGTCTGAGCGAAACGCAAGGAACACGAACATGGCGAAACAATACGACGTCGTCGTCATCGGCGCGGGCCCGGCCGGCTATCACGCCGCCATCCGCGCCGCGCAGAACGGCTTCAAGACCGCCGTCATCGACGGTTTCATCGGCGCCGAGGGCAAGCCCGCCCTGGGCGGTACTTGCCTGAACGTGGGCTGCATTCCCTCCAAGGCGCTGCTGGAATCCTCCGAGCAGTACCACAAGGCCCAGCACGATCTGGCCGCCCACGGCATCCTGATCGACCAGGTCGGTCTGGACGTGCCGGCCATGATCGAGCGCAAGGCCAAGGTGGTGAAGGGCCTGACCGGGGGCATCGCCCAACTGTTCAAGGCCAACAAGATCGAGTGGCTGCAGGGGCATGGCAAGCTACTCGGCAGCGGCGAGGTGGAATTCGCCCCGATCAAGGGCAAGGCCGAGGTGGTCAAGGCCAAGCACATCATTCTCGCCACCGGCTCCAAGCCCATCGAGATCGACGCCGCCCCCCTGGACGGTGAGCGTATCGTCGACTCCACCGGCGCGCTGGAGTTCCAGGACGTGCCCAAGCGGCTGGGCGTTATCGGCGCCGGTGTCATCGGCCTGGAGATGGGCAGTGTCTGGAGCCGGCTCGGCGCCAAGGTCGTGCTGCTGGAGGCCCAGGACAGCTTCCTCGCCCCGGTGGACGCCCAGTGCTCCCGCGATGCCTACCGCCAGTTCACCAAGCAGGGCCTGGACATTCGCCTGGGTGCGCGGGTGACCAGCGTGAACGCAGGCAAGAACCTGAGCGTTCATTACGAGGACAAGGACGGCAAGCAGAGCGTGCAGGTGGACAAGCTGATCGTCGCCGTGGGCCGCCGCCCGCAGACCGACGGCCTGGCCGCCGATGAGGCGAACCTGCTTATTGACGAGCGCGGCTTCGTGCACGTGGACGAGCAGTGCCGCACCAACATCCCCGGCGTCTACGCCGTGGGCGATGTGGTGCGCGGCCCCATGCTGGCGCACAAGGGCATGGAAGAGGGCATCATGGTCGCCGACCTGATCGCCGACAAGTACGGCCACGTGAACTACGACTCCGTGCCTTGGGTGATCTACACCCACCCCGAGATCGCGTGGGTGGGCAAGACCGAACAGGCCCTGAAGGCCGCCGGCGTGCCCTACAAGGCGGGCAGCTTCAGCTTTGCCGCCAATGGTCGCGCGCTCGCCATGGACCAGAGCGGCGGGCTGGTGAAGGTCATCGCCCACGCCGAGACCGATCGGCTGCTGGGGGTGCACATCGTCGGTCCCATGGCCTCGGAGCTGATCGCCGAGGCGGTGGTGACCATGGAATTCGGCGGCAGCGCCGAAGACCTGGGGCGCATCATCCATGCCCATCCGACCCTGTCGGAATCGGTGCACGAGGCGGCGCTGTCCGTGCACAAGCAGGCCATCCACAAGGCCAATTGATCGCTGCCTTCAGGCGCACAGCGCGAAAGCCGGGGCGAGGCGACTCCCCCGGCTTTTTTGTGCCCGCGTGTTCTTGTACGAGCGGCTCCTGGCCGCGATTGTCTTTCACGGATGGGGGAACCGTGATCCGAAACCGCTCCTGCAGGGGTAATAGTCACTATTGCCAGCAAAAATACAATCGTAACGTGTTGTTATTGAAGTGATTTGGGAAGCGCTTTTGCGCTACGTTAGACTTGTCCACCTACCGGAGGGCGGGATATGAGCAGCAGCAGGGCACTCAAGGTTTACCAATCCGACGCGGGCGTGGACGCTCGCCTGGAGTCCGTTCCCCTGGCGGAGATCGGCAGTGGCGAGGTGCTCATTCGCGCCCGTTATTCCAGCCTCAACTACAAGGATGCCCTGGCCGTCACCGGCAAGGGCAGGATCCTGCGCCACTACCCGCTGATCGCCGGCATCGACGTGGCCGGCGAGGTGGCCGAGTCCGGCGACCCGCGCTTCTCCAGCGGCGATGCCGTGCTGGTCACCGGCTGCGGGCTGGGTGAGGAACACGACGGTGGGTTCAGCGAGTACGTGCGGGTGCCCATCGAGTGGGTCATCCCGCTGCCCGCCGGCTATGACGCACGTCAAGCGATGATCCTGGGCACCGCGGGCTTCACCGCCGCGCTCGCCCTCACCCGCATGGAGCAGGCCGGCCAGACGCCGGCGCACGGCCCGGTACTGGTCACCGGGGCAAGCGGCGGCGTGGGCCGCATTGCCGTGGACATCCTCGCCGGCGCGGGTTACCGCGTGAGCGCGCTCAGCGGCAAGCCCGAGCAGCATGCGCTGCTGCGCGAGCTGGGGGCGGAGCAGGTCATCACCCCCGAGGAGCTGAAGCTCAGCGACAAGCCGCTGGCCGGCGCCGCCTGGGGCGGGGTGATCGACAACGTGGGCGGTGAGATGCTCAGCGGCCTGTTGCCCCAGATCGCCCCCTGGGGGAGTGTCGCCAGCATTGGCCTGGCGGGCGGGATCCAGCTCTCGGGCACCGTCATGCCCTTCATCCTGCGCGGCGTCAGCCTGCTCGGCATCAACTCCTCGGGCTGCCCGCAGCCGCTACGGCGGCGGGTCTGGGAGCGACTGGCCGGGGAACTCAAGCCCCGTCATCTGACTCGCATCGTCGAACGGGAGATCCCCCTGGACGAGGTGCTCGCCACCAGTGAGGATCTGCTGGCGCGGCGGATCAGCGGGCGCACCCTGGTCGCGCTGTAAGAACAATCGGGTCGGTCGCGGGCGCGGCCGGCCCTTCACCCTACCGTGAGGTAAGCATGTCCCAGCAACAATCCCCCGGCGCCAGGCTGCGCGCCGCCGTCGCCGAGAACAGCCCGCTGCAGGTGGTGGGCACCATCAATGCCTACACGGCCCGCATGGCGAAGAACGTGGGCCACAAGGCGATCTACATCTCCGGCGGCGGGGTGGCGGCCAATTCCCTGGGCATCCCGGACCTGGGCATCAGCACCCTGGATGACGTACTCACCGACATACGCCGCATCACCGATGCCTGCGACCTGCCCCTGCTGGTGGATGCCGACACCGGCTGGGGAGGGGCGTTCAATATCGCCCGCACCGTGCGCTCGTTCATCAAGTTCGGCGCCGCCGGCCTGCATATCGAGGACCAGGTGGCGCAGAAACGCTGCGGCCACCGCCCGAACAAGGAAATCGTCTCCCTGGCCGAGATGGTGGACCGGGTGAAGGCGGCGGTGGATGCCCGCAGCGATGAGCAGTTCGTGATCATGGCGCGCACCGACGCGCTGGCCGTGGAGGGTATGCAGTCGGCCATCGAGCGGGCGCAGGCCTGCGTGGAGGCGGGGGCGGATATGATCTTCCCGGAAGCCGTGCAGACCCTGGCGCAGTACCGGGAGTTCAAGGCCGCCGTGAAGGTGCCGATCCTCGCCAACATCACCGAATTTGGCCAGACGGAGCTGTTCAGCTCCGCACAGCTCGCCGAGGCGGGGGTAGACATTCACCTGATGTGTTGCGGTGCCTATCGGGCCATGAACCAAGGGGCGGAGACCTTCTACAAGACCGTGCTGGCCGAGGGGCACCAGCGCAGCGTGCTACCCATCATGCAAAGCCGCGAGGAGCTGTACGCGCACCTGGATTATCACAGCTACGAGCAGAAGCTCGACGAGCTGTTCTCCCGGGACACGTAAGCGCTTGGATTTCATCTTCATGTTGACGAGGCAGGATCGGACGGTGCCCGACTGCCTGGAGGTGCTGGAGCGCATCGCGTCGCTGCCCTTGCGCCACATCGGCTTCAAGGACGTGGGCATCGAGCCGGCGCGGATGCAGGAGTTGAATCGGCGCATCCACGCCGCCGGCGCCTTGAGTTACCTGGAAATCGTCAGCGAGGACGGGGCCGCCGAGGAGCGGGCCGCGCGACTGGCCCTGGAGCTGGGCGTGGACCGACTGCTTGGCGGCACCGAGGTGGCGGCGGTGCGCCGCGTCCTTGCCGGCAGCCACATCGAATACTACCCCTACCCGGGCCGGCCCGCCGGCCACCCCACCCGGCTCGCCGGCAGCCCTGAGCAGATCGCCGAGGATTGCCGGGGGCTGCTGAGTGCCGGTTGCACGGGCGCCAACCTGCTCGCCTACCGCGCCACCGATGCTGAGCCGCTGGCGCTGGTGCGTGCCGCCCGCGCCGCGCTGGGCGGCGCGCCGCTGATCGTGGCCGGCAACGTCGATTCGCCGCGGCGGGTTCGAGAGCTCGCCGAGGCCGGCGCGCAGGCCTTCACCGTGGGCTCGGCGATCTTCGAGAACCGCTTCGCGCCGCGGACGCCGGGCCTGGAGGCTCAACTGCGCGCTGTGTTGCGTGCCTGCCCCTGAGTGGGGCCGCCGGCTGTGTAGTGTTTGCCCGTGAGCTCCAGGCCGGGGCGTTCAGATACCGAAGGGGCCTGATTCCTCCAGGCCTACGGATTCGGCCAGCTTTTCCCGCAAGGCCTCCTCGGACAGGTCTGCGAGCCGCTGCGCGGCTTCGAGTTGGGTGTCGGCGCCCAGCGGTGCCTTGCGCACCGGCCCCGCCCCCTCGGCGGCAAAGATAATGTAGTAGATGCCATAGGATGCGAAGAGCACCTGCGCGTCCCAGCGGCAACCCCGCTCGTCGGTGATCTGTCTCATGGTCCGCCTCTACCTGGGCCGCCGGCGCCGCGGCCGGCCCGTGGCCCGCCCGAACCGGGCCAGCGTCAGCCCGGTGAGGTCGATCTCCGGATCATGCCCCATCACGCAATCGGCTACCACCCGACCGGCACCGGCGGCGTAGGTCCAGCCCAGGTGCCCGGCGCCGGTATTGAGGTACAGCCCGGGAATACCGCTGGCGCCCAGTATGGGGGGGCCGTCCATGGTCACCGGGCGCAGGCAGGCCCAGTGTTCGGCCCGTTCAAGAGCCGCCCGGGCGGCGAAGGCGGGGAAGTTCGCCAGTGACTGGCGGATGAGCGTCTTTACCCGGTGCGCGTGGATCGTTCGGTCCATGCCGGCGAACTCCGCCATGCCCGCGATGCGCAATTGTTGCCCAAGCGGTGTGATCACCACCTTCTGAGCCTCGTCGATGATGGGCATTCGCGGGACGTCCTCGCCCTCGTCCGCCGGCAGGGTCGCGGAGTAGCCCTTGACCGGTTGAATCGGCAGTCTCAGGCCCAGCGGCCGGAGCAAGGCCGGCGCATCCACGCCGGCGGCCATCACGTAGGCATCGGCGCTGAGCTCGCCGCGGTCGGTGATCACCCGGTCTATGCCGCCCGCGTCGCCCTCTATACGGCGAATGCGCTCGCCCAGCCGCAGCTCGGCCCCCCAGGCCCTCAGCCGTTCGCCCAGGGCGAGGGTGAACAGCCGCGCGTCGCCGGATTCATCATCCGGGTACAGGATGCCTCCGGCGATGCGCTGAGCCGTGCCTGCCAGGGCCGGCTCCAGGGCCACCACGGCGTCGGTGTCCAGGGGCGTGTAGCGCACCCCCAGAGCCTCGGTGAGCGTGGAGCCGCGGAGTGCCCGCGCCAGTTGTTGGCGGTCATGGAAGAGCTTGAGAATGCCGCGCCGGGCGGATCGATAATCCGCGCCGAATATCGGGCGCAGGGCCTGCATCTGGCGCAGGCTGTATACCGCCAGTCGGGTGTTCAGGCGCGTGCTGTGGGCATGGTGCGGCGCGCGGCTGTAGCGCAGAAATTGCAAACCCCAGGGGATAAGCCGCGGAATCTGCCCTGGCCGCAGCAACAGCGGTGAGTCCTTGCGGCCGCCCCAGCGCAACAGTTGCCGAATGGCGTCCGGGGTGTTCCAAGGCGCGGTGTGGCCGGCGTGCAGCATGCCACCGTTGGCGTGACTGCCTTCGCCGGCCAGCTCGGTTTGCCGATCGAGCAGGGTCACCGCGTGGCCCGCCTCGGCGAGGTAGTACGCCGTTGCGGTACCCATCAGACCGCCGCCCATCACCAGTATCCGCACATTGATCTCCTGTTTCGCTCGGTTCGGGCCGCCAGAGGGCAAGACAGCTCGGCAGGCCCCACGGTGGGGTGGCAGGGCCGCTCGGGCGGCGCGCTTCAGGGGCCAGGCTCGACCAGGCAGCTTGCCTTCGCCAGCGCCTGCTCCAGGTCCGCGATCAGGTCGGCCGGGTCCTCCAGGCCGATGGACAAGCGCATCATGCCCTCGTGGATGCCCCGCCGAGCCCGCTCGGCGGGGTTCATGCCGTGGTGGGTGGTGATCATCGGCAGGGTCGCCAGGCTCTCCACGCCGCCCAGGCTGGGGGCGTTGGCGATCAGGGTCAGGCGGTCCAGCGTCGTCACCGCCGCCTCGGCGCCGCCGTGCAGCTCCAGGGTGATCATGGCGCCGAAGCCGCGCATCTGCCGCCGCGCCAGGGCGTGCTGCGGAAAATCGCTCAGTCCCGGGTAAAGCACCTTCGCTACCGCCGGGTGGCCCTGCAGTGCCTCGGCCACCGCCTGGGCATTGGCATTCTGCTGGCGCACCCGCACCGGCAGGGTGCGCAGGCTGCGCGAAAGCAGGGCCGCGGTCTCGGGCGCCGGTACCTGGCCGAGGTTCTTGCGCCAGGGTACTACCGCCTCCAGCAGTGGGGCCGCGCCGCAGAGCACGCCGGCGGTCAGGTCGCTGTGCCCGCCGAGGAACTTGGTGGCGCTGTGCATCACCAGATCCGCCCCCAGTTCCAACGGGCGCTGGTTCACCGGGGTGGCGAAGGTGCCGTCCACCGCCAGCAGGGCGCCGTGGGCATGGGCGCGTTCGGCGATGGCGGCGATGTCGAACAGCTCCATGCGCGGGTTGGTGGGTGTTTCCAGGAACACCAGCCCCACCCCCGCCCCCAGGGCCGCGTCCAGTTGGTCCAGTTCGTGGCCCAGCAGCCCCTGGCTGCGCAAGCCCAGTTGCCCGAGCTGATCCTCCAGCAGCTCCAGGGTGCCGCCGTAGGCATCGCCCAGATAGAGGATGCCCCGCTGGCCGTGGGCGAAGAACAGCGCCGAGGCCGCCCCCATGCCGGCGCTGAACAGCAATGCCGCTTCCGCCCCTTCCACCGCGGCGAGCTTCGCCTCGGTGCTGCGGATGCTGGGGTTGTAGCCGTAGCGCGTGTAGAGCCCGCCTTCGCGCCGGCCCTCGATCACGTCCAGCAGACTCTGGGTGTCGGCAAAGCGGAAGGTGGTGCTGTTATGGATCGGGGTGAAGGGCGCGCCGCTGGTGCCGGGCTGCTCGCCGGCGTGGACGCAGCGGGTGGAAAGGCGACGTTTCATGGTGCTGGTTTCCTGTGGGCGGGACCATTACAGAGTGTCCGCCCAAAGGGGTGTGCCTGCCAAGGGTATCGGTCCGTGTCTCCGTCATGGGGGCGGCCCGGCTCTACAGGGGCGTCGGCCGTAGGACGGACCAGGACACCCGGCGGCGCCCACGGCGCCGCCGGGTGTTGGCCGCTACGGCAGGAGCCACAGCCCCAGGCTGATCAGCACCCCGGTGATGATCAGCAACACCAGGCAATAGCCCATGATGTCCCGGGCGCGCAGCCCGGCGATGGCCAATGCCGGCAGTGCCCAGAAGGGCTGGATCAGGTTGGTCCAGGCATCCCCCCAGGCCACCGCCATGGCGACCCGCGGCACCTGGGCGCCCAGCTCCAGGGCCGCCGGCACCATCACCGGTGCCTGCACCGCCCACTGGCCGCCCCCCGAGGGCACGAAGATGTTCACCAGTCCGGCGCTGAGGAAGGTGAACACCGGCAGGGTGGCGCTGCTGGAAATGGACACGAACAGCTCCGACAGGCTGGTCGCCAGCCCCGAGCCGATCATCATGCCCATGATGCCCGCGTAGAAGGGGAACTGGACGATGATGCCGCTGGCCCCCTTCACCGCCTCGTTCACCGCGGCGAGAAAGCGCGAGGGACGCCCGTGCAGGACGATGCCCAGGAACAGGAACATGAAGTTGACGATGTTCAGGTTCAGGGTGCCGGACTGGGCGAGGAAGTAGTAGGCGGCGAAGACCACGCCCATGATGCCCACGGCCTGGGCCAGCAGCAGGCTGTCGTCCATGCGCTGGGCCGGCGTGCGATCGGACGGGATCGGCGCGGGCTCCTCCTCGGCCAGCTTTTTGGGGTCCACCGTCACGGTCTGGTCCGCCGGCGGCATCATCAGCCGGTTGATCAGCGGCATGACGATCAGCAGCACCAGCACGATCACCAGGTTGAAGGCGGTGAAGATGGTCTCCCCGGTGCCGATGATGCCGATGCGCTCGGCCATGAAGTGCCCGTCGGTGGCCACCGTCAGCGGCACCGAGCCGGCCAGCCCGCCGTGCCAGACGATGAAGCCGCTATAGGCGCTGGCGATCAGCAGGCGGTAATCCACCCGGGCCACCCGGCGGGCCAGCTGGCGGGCGAACAGGGCGCCGATCACCAGGCCGAAGCCCCAGTTGATCCAGCTGGCGCACATGGACACCACGGTGACCAGCATGATCGCCTGCCCGGGGCTCTTCGCCAGCCCCGCCAGCGCCGCCAGGATGCGTTTGAAGAACGCCGAGCTGGCGAGCACGAAGCCGGTCACCAGGATCAGCACCATCTGCATGGCGAAGGTGAGCAGGTTCCAGAAGCCATCCCCCCAGTGCTCGATCATGCGCGCCGGGGTTTCCCGCTCCACCAGCAGGCCGGCGACGAACACCACCAGCGTCAGTATGAAACAGAACACCAGCGGGTCGGGCAGCCAGCGTTCCACCAGCCGCACACTGCCACCTGTGATGCGCTGCATCGAGGTGGTCCTCTCAGGCGAGACATCCGAATCGGCCATGCCTTCATCCTCCCGGTTATTACTGCTTGATTATTGGCGAATTATTGCAGCACGCCACAGCCAGTATAGGCCTTATGCTGCACTTTGTCCGAAGTGGCGCCGTCGGGTGGTGGCGGTGGTTATGGGTGGGAGTGTCATCAGCGCCAAGGCTGTCGCCAGATCGCTCAGGGCGCGGTCGGCGCCAGCGCCCGTTCAGCCCACTGCAATACCTGGGCGAAGGGCAGCTCGGCGGCGGCGCCGAACAGAGGGTGGGAGCCTAGCCTGGCCCGGCTCAAGCGGGGCGAGGAGACGCCGCAGAGAAAACGGCTGAGACCGCGGGGCGCGGCGAGCGCCGGGTGGCCTTCCGCCAGCAGCTCTTGCACCCGGCCGACGAGTGCCGGCGGGATGCTGGCCTGGTGGCGCTCCGGAATAGACGCCAGCTCACCGCGGCAGCCGCTGCACTGGCCGCAGGGCTGCTCCAGCTGCTCGCCGAAGTGCGCAGCCAGCGCAGCGCTGCGGCATTCACCGGCGCCGGCCAGCGCCAGCACCTGCTGCAGGCGACCGATTTCGGCGGTTTCGCGGGCGAGCAGGCGCTGGTAGAGCGCGGCGGCCAGCGCCGGAAGGCTCTCCGGCGACCGCAGCCGGCTATAGGCGTGGCGCACGCCGGCGGCCTGCACCTCGAGCATGCCCTGCTCACCCAGCCAGTCCAGCGCCTGGACGACCCTGCCCCGGGGGCAGCCCAGTGCCCGGGCAGCCTGCGCCGGGTCCAGGCTCAGCCAGATGCGTCCCTTGCGGGCCTGGCGGAACAGCCCTTCGAGAAAATGCCGGCGCTCGCCCTCGAAGCGCTGCAGGATTTCCGTCGAGCCTTGCAGGGGTTTGAACTTGTAGTCCGAGTAGACCGGGGTGCCGCCCCGCAGGTAGCCCTCCAGCTCCAGATAGGTGAGCAGGGTGCGCAGCACCAGCGGCCGGATGTCGTGGTCCCGGGAAAGCTCGTGCAGCGCCACATCGAAGCGCTCGCCGCGGCCGAAAAGATCTGCCAGCAGGCTTTCCAGGTCCGCCTGCTCCGGGGTGTCGCCGTAGACGAAGTTCTCCAGCAGGTTGAAGTCATCGGCGCAGAGCAGCAGATGGCAGATGGAGGGCTTGCCGTCGCGCCCGGCGCGGCCGATTTCCTGGGCGTAGTTTTCCAGGCTCTTGGGCGGGTTGTAGTGGTAGACGTAGCGGATGTCGGCCTTGTCGATGCCCATGCCGAAGGCAATGGTGGCCACCACCAGCGCCTGCTCGCCGCCCATGAACCACTCCTGCACCTCCGCCCGCTGCTCGGGCTTCAGGCCGGCGTGGTAGGCGCGGGCCGCGTAGCCTTGCTGCGCCAGCCGTTCGGCCAGTGTCTCGGCGGTCTTCTGCTGCGTGACGTAGACGATGCCCGGCCCCGGCGGGCGCTGGGCGAGCGCGTCCAGCAGCATTAGGTCCCGGTTCTCGTCGCTGACCACGGTGCTCAGCAGTTGCAGGTTCGGTCGGTAGAAGCCGGTGCGCACGGCGCACTCGGGGCGAATATCGAACAGCCGACAGATATCCTCCAGCACCTGCGGCGTGGCGGTGGCGGTCAGGGCCAGCACCCGCTCGGCCTGTAGCTCGCGGGCGTAGCCGGCGAGCTTGAGGTAGTCGGGGCGAAAGTTGTGGCCCCACTCGGAGATGCAGTGGGCCTCGTCCACGGCGAACAGCGCTATCCGGGTCCGGGCGATGGCGGCGCGGAAGCGTTCGTTGTTGAAGCGCTCCGGGGCGACGTAGAGGATGCGCAGGGTGCCCGCGCGCACCTCGTCCATCACCGCCCGGTACTCCTCGGCGGAGAGGCTGGAGTCCAGGCGCCGCGCCGCGATGCCCCGGGCCGCCAGGGCGTCGATCTGGTCCTTCATCAGCGCGATCAGGGGCGAGACCACCAGCGTCACCCCGGGCAGCAGCAGGGCCGGCAGCTGATAGCACAGCGACTTGCCGCCGCCGGTGGGGAACACCGCCGCGGCCGATTGCCCGGCCAGCAGATGATCGACCACCGGCGCCTGACCAGGGCGGAACTGGTCAAAGCCGAAGTATTGCTGGAGGGCATCGCGGGTCCGATCGCTCATGTCCAAGGGGCTCCTGCCTGGGGGGAGGTTCAGCTTACCGGTTCCTGGTGGCAATTCATTGACGCGATGGCTGCCACTGGTAAAGTTCCTGCTCGGCTCCGCGACCGGGCACGCAAGGAAAGGCGTTCCCCGAGGGCCGCATAACAACACCAACGACAAGGATGTTCTCATGCCCGATGTGCTGCTCAGCACCCACTCCCTGCCCGCTTCCGTATTGGATACCGCCTGCTCGGCCCGGCCGTCGCTGGCCGCCGGCCTGTCCGGCGTATCAGCGCCAACCGTCCTTACCTGTTGGGCAGTGCGCCTTCGGCGCGGGATGAGGCCATCCTCGCCACCTTGCGGCTGGCGCCACCGGCGGATCTGCGCAATCTGGGCGAACTTGCCCAGGCCCACGACCCGGACACCACCCTGGCACTGGCGGAGTTGATGGGCCGCTTGCAGGTATTTCAGTCAGCCGGCGCTGGTGCCGCGGCGGGTGTATACGCCAGCCGCATGGACGGCTTCAGCCGGGCGGTGGCGGATTACCAGGATGCGTTGCTGCGCTACCGCAAGGCGGTGGAGACGGACGCTTCGGAGGCTGTGCGGCGCATGGCGAAGGAGCATGTTCTGCAGCGGTTCGGCGAAATGCAGCGATCGTTCCGGGTGGAACTGGACGCGATCCGCCTGCGGGTGCGCAGCCGCCGGGGCCTGCCGCTGACCAACCCCCAGCGGGCGCTGAACATTGCTACCAGCAGCCGTGGGGTGAGCAAACTGCATGTGAGTAATCAGGCCGAGGCGCATGCGCTGGTGAAATACTCGCGGTATGCGAAGCACCTGGGTAGCGGCTTGGCGGTGGTGGACTTTGGTGCCGGGGTAGGGCGGATTCATAACAGCTATCAGGCCGGTGGGGAGTGGGAGCGGGAGATGTTTGTGGAGTCGGCCACTTTCGCGGTGGGCGCAAGTGCCGGCGGTATAACGGCGTATGCCGGCTCGATCGCCCTTTCCATATTGATTGCCAGTACGCCCATCGGATGGGTTGGCGTGTTGGTAGGCGGAGCTTTGGTTGCAGCCTCATCGGCAGCGGTGTCTTTAGGTTCAGCTGGCGCTACGCGCAAGGAAGCCGGACCGTTGTACGACGAGCTCATGAGCGCAGGGGGCAGGTTATGGAAATGACTACCAAACTAGTGGGGATAGGGCTTGCCGGCGTGCTGTTGGGTTGGCTGTTCTTTCTGGCCTTGGGCCGGACCACGGTAAGGCGCCTGGATCGAACCCCCGAGACGGCGAACTGCCTGGGCATGGAGTTCATGAGCGGCTGGCGCATCTTCAATGTCGCCTACGCGCTGGTGTTGCCGATGGCGTTCTTTCGGATGGCCAGCAAGGGGCCGCTTGCGGGGCTTTACGCAAATGCCTTGGTGGTACGCTGTCATACCGGTCGAGTGGATCAGGTATTGGCACACCTGTTTGTCTGGACCTCCGTATGTTCGAGTGGCCTGATTTTCGCGGTGGCCGTTCTGGACATGCTGGGCGTTTTTTATTGACCGCCCCGGGAGCAGTTGGGCGCCATGGGCACACACGGCGTGGCTGGTTGAAGGCCTTTCCAGCGGGGACAATATCCCCGCATGATGCGCTGTCGATGGAGGTATAGAAGCCGTGGAACCAAGGGCGGTGCTGTTGGGTATGTTCGCTTTGGGCGTACTCGTTGGCTGGATACTGTTCGTGATCTTCGGGCGGACCACCGTTCGCAGGTTTTCCAGAATGGAAACTACCCGGGCACGGCTGGGTACGGAGCTGATTAGCGGCTGGCGCATCTTCAACGTTGCCGAGGCTTTGGTCTTGCCCGTCACCTTGTTCGACAAGCTTCACGCCGGGCGCCTGTCCGCGTTCTGGGCGGACGCGAGAGTGCTCCGGAGGCATGCCACCCGTTACGACAAGGTCATGGCGCATTTGTTCTTCTGGACCTTCGTGCCCTCTACTGCGCTGGTGATTTTGGTAGTGGTTCTGGATCGCTTCGGAATCCTGCATTGAGCGCGGCCAAGCGGGGCGGGTGAGTGCTGTGGGATTGACGAGCAAGCTCTTGGGGATTGGTCTTGCGGTCGCTTTGCCGGGCTGGGTGTTCTTCATCGTCCTCGGTCGGACCACCGTAAGGCGTCTTGATCGCAATCCGGAAACGGCGAGACGCCTGGGCACGGAGTTCATGAGCGGCTGGCGGATCTTCAACGTCGCCTACGCGCTGGTTGTTCCCATGGCCTTCTTCCGGATAGCCGAAAATGGGCCGCTGGCCGGGCTTCACGCTGATGCACGAGCAGTGCGCCGCCACACCGGACGATTCGACTACGTGCTTGCCCACCTCTTCTTCTGGACATTCATGACTTTGGCGCTGCTGCTGGGTGTGACGACCTTGCTCAACAGGCTGGGCGTGATTGATTGACGACCGCCTTGTCGCGTTCGCCCATCCGCGCAACCATAAGGCCTCATCGAATGGCTCGTCGAGAAGGGTAGCTCCATGGTCCGCAAACTCGGTCGCAATGACCTCTGCCACTGCGGCAGCGACAAGAAGTACAAGCGTTGCTGCCTGGAGCAGGACCGCATTGACGCCGCGGCCCCGCCCGTGCCGGCTACCGAGCTGGGCCATGAGATCCAGCAGGCCCTGGGCGATCGGGAATTCGAGTCCATGGAGGACGCCCAGGCTTTCGTCACCGACTACATGCACCAACGCAACAGCGTGGCGCGGGCGGATTTTCGCGGCCTGTCGTCGGAGCAGATGGCACAGTTGCTTTATCATCCGTGGGAGTCGCCGGGACTGTTGAGCTTCGAGGCGCCCACCACCGATCGGCACCCCCCGGTTCTGCGCTTGTTCCAGTTGTTGGTGGACGCGCTCGGCGAGACCGGCCTCAAGGCCACTGCCAAGGGCAATCTGCCCCGCAATTTCTGCCGCGAGGCGGCGCGAGTCTACTGGGGGGAGGAGGAGTACGCCGAGCGCACGCAGGTCAGCGGCATCAGGACCGAGACGGATTTTGACGATCTGCACACGCTGCGTTTGGTCGCCCGCATGGCCGGCTTGCTGCGCAAGCACAAGGGGCGCTTCCTGCTGACCCGCCGCTGCCGGGACAGCCTGAGCGTGGCGGGGCTGAACGGGGTCTATCTCCCGCTGTTGCAGGCCTATACCCAGCGGTTCAATTGGGCCTATCGGGATGGTTTCCCCGAGTTCGCCATCATCCAGCTATCTTTCGCCTTTATCTTTTATCTGCTGAGCCTGGACGGTGACGAGCCGCGTCACGAAACGCATTATGCCGAGGCCTTTATCAGGGCCTTCCCCGCTGTGTTGCAAGAAGCCGAGCAGGGCCGCTGGGCATCATCGCCGGAGGATCAGGTCAGCCGTGCCTTTCGATTCAGAATGGTGCCGCGTTTTCTCGGCTTCTTCGGCCTGGCGCGGCTGGATGTCTTGGACCCCGCAGCCTTGTACTTTCGGGAGTATCAGCTGAGCAAGGGCGAGCTGCTGGATCAGGTGGTGCGGTTTCGGGTTTGAGCGCTGGGCTATCCGCACGGAGATAGAGCTGATGATCATCCATTACCCGATGAACCATGACCGTAGACTTCTGCAGTTCTGGAAGGGTGTCCATGATGGTTGCCGCTAGGATTTTCCTGCCCCTGGTCCTTTGGGCAGTGGCTCAGCCAGTTGCCGGCGCGTCGGCGGAAGAAGAGGTTGTCGAGCTGCTGAAGGCGGATGTGGTTGCCAAGGTGGATCAGCTCCAGAAAGTCAGCCGACGTTGCGAACAGGCCAAGCGGCAGGGCCAGGTGTCTCTGGAAAACCTCGCGGCGCTCGCCCTTTCGCGCGAGCAGCTTATAGCCGCCGTCGGTTATCTGAGCCTGCGCAACGACTACCTGTGCACGCAGCAGGCGCGGCGGGAGCTTTCCTTCGCCCTCGCCGCCTTTGAAAGTGTTCGCCAGGATTACGACTATCCACCCAGTGAGTCAGGGCTTGTGCAGCAGGAGCTGCTTTACCCCTCTGCACGGTATTACGAGCTGGGGGTCCACTACGCCAGACTCCCCAGCGAGGCCCGGGAGCAAGCGCAGGCAGTGGTCGGGAGCCGGCCGTTCGAGCTCATGCCGGTGCTGAATGCCATTCCACCCCCGGACTGAGCTCCCAACTCCCGGATAGATATCTGGAACGCATGTTCTGGCGGCTGCGATCAGTAGCTGCGAGGGGCGCTTACCGGGCGTTCTTTTGACTGGCTTGGGACAAGAGTTCGATCAACCGACCCCGCTCTTCTGCGGGTAGCGCGTTCTGCAGTTGTCGCGCCAGCGCAAGTGGTGTCCGGCCGCCGCGGAAATCGCTGGTCGCGGCGATGTTGGCGCCGTGTTCCAGCAGAAAACGCGCGCGCTGGAAATCGTTGTACACCACGCTCAGATGCAGCGGCGTCGAATCGAAGGTGACAGCGTAGATCATTCTCGATGCTACCGCCGGCCGTATGGTTGTAGGAGCGGCTCCTGGCCGCGAACCTCCGCTTTTTCCGGGCCATGATTCGCGGCCAGGGGACGCTCCTACAGGGCAGTGTGGCTTTTCCTTCAGCCGGTCAGAAACAATCCCCCGGCACCCGCACCCAACCTTCCATCAACACCCGCGCGGAGCGCGACATGATGGCCTTGTCCACGCGCCATTCACCGTCCACTTGGCTGGCCACGGCGCCCACCCGCAGGGTGCCGGAGGGGTGGCCGAAGCGCACCGCGTCCCGCTCGCCGCCGCCGGCGGCCAGATTCACCAGGGTGCCGGGCACGGCGGCGGCGGCCGCGATGGCCACGGCGGCGGTGCCCATCATGGCGTGGTGCAGCTTGCCCATGGAGAGCGCGCGTACCAGCAGGTCGATATCCGCTGCGGCAATGGCCTTGCCGCTGGAGGCGGTGTAGTCGGCCGCTTCGGCGACGAAGGCGATCTTCGGGGTGTGCTGGCGCTCGCCGGCCTGGGTCACATCCTCTGACAGGCCCATCTTCACCGCGCCGTGGACGCGGATGGTCTCGAACATTTCCAGCGCCTTCGGGTCGCTGTTGATGGCCTCCTGCAGCTCGGTGCCGGTGTAGCCGATATCGCCCGCGCGCAGGAAAATGGTGGGGATGCCGGCGTTGATGAGGGTCGCCTGCAGGGTGCCGATGCCGGGCACCGCCAGGTCGTCAACGACGTTACCGGTGGGGAACATGCTGCCCGCGCCATCCGCCGGGTCCATGAATTCCACCTGCACCTCGGCGGCGGGGAAGGTCACCCCGTCCAGCTCGAAGTCCCCGGTTTCCTGCACTTCCCCATCAGTGATGGGCACCCGGGCAATAATGGTCTTCTGAATGTTCACCTGCCAGATGCGCACGGTGGCGATGCCGTTGTCCGGGATGCGTGCCGGGTCCACCAGGCCGTTGCTGAGGGCGAACGAGCCCACGGCAGCGGTGAGATTGCCGCAGTTGCCGCTCCAGTCGATGTGGGGCCGGTCGATGGCGACCTGGCCGAAGAGATAATCCACATCGTGTTCGGGGCTGTCGCTTTTCGCCAGGATCACGGTCTTGGAGGTGCTGGAGGTGGCGCCCCCCATGCCGTCGGTGTGCTTGCCGTAGGGGTCGGGGCTGCCGATCACCCGCAGCAGCAGGGCGTCGCGAGCGGCGCCGGGGGATCGCGCGGCTTCCGGCAGGTCGTCCAGGCGGAAGAACACGCCCTTGCTGGTGCCGCCGCGCATGTAGGTGGCGGGGATCTTGATCTGGGGTGGGTGGCTCATGAACTCAGGTGCTCCGGTGGGAGGAATAGGCCAGGGAAGCCACAGAGGCACAGAGTACACAGAGGGAACACGGAGAAGAGACTTCAATCTTTCTCTGTGGAACTCCGTGCCCTCTGTGCCTCTGTGGTGAATTCACCCATTCAGGCGAATCCACCCTTCTCAGGCGGCTGATTCGGCTTCCAGAAAGTCGCGGGCAAAACGCTGCAGCACGCCGCCGGCGGAGTAGATGCTGACTTCCTCCTGGGTGTCCAGGCGGCAGCTCACGGGCACCTCCACGGTGTCGCCGTTCCGGCGATGGATCACCAGGGTGAGCTCGGCGCCGGCGGCGGGCTCGCCCCGCACGTCGTAGGTCTCGGTGCCGTCCAGGCCCAGGGTCTTGCGGGTGGTGCCCTCGTGGAACTGCAGCGGCAGCACGCCCATGCCCACCAGGTTGGTGCGGTGGATGCGCTCGAAGCCCTCGGCGACGATGACTTCCACCCCGGCGAGACGCACGCCCTTGGCCGCCCAGTCCCGGGACGAGCCCTGACCGTAGTCGGCGCCGGCGACGATGATCAGCGGCTGCTTGCGCGCCATGTAGGTCTCGATGGCTTCCCACATGCGCATCACCTCGCCCTCCGGCTCCACCCGGGCCAGCGAACCCTGGATCACCTCGCCGTTCTCGTCGCGCACCATCTCGTTGAACAACTTGGGGTTGGCGAGGGTGGCCCGCTGGGCGGTCAGATGATCGCCGCGGTGGGTGGCGTAGGAATTGAAGTCTTCCTCGGGCAGGCCCATTTTCGCCAGGTACTCCCCCGCCGCGCTGCTCGCCAGTATCGCGTTGGAGGGCGAGAGATGATCCGTGGTGATGTTGTCCGGCAGCAGCGCCAGGGGGCGCAGGCCCCGCAAGGCGGGCTTCGCCGCCAGCGCGCCTTCCCAGTAGGGCGGGCGGCGGATGTAGGTGCTCATGGGGCGCCAGTCGTACAGCGGGCTGACTTGCTGGCCGGCCTTGGGCTTGCTGTTGAACATGGGCGTGTAGACCTTGCGGAACATCTCCGGCTTCACGCTTTCGCCGACGATGCGGTCGATCTCCTCGTCGCTGGGCCACAGGTCCTTGAGGGTGATGGGCTGGCCGTCGGCATCGTGGCCCAGGGCATCCTTCTCGATATCGAAGCGGATGGTACCGGCGATGGCGTAGGCCACCACCAGCGCGGGCGAGGCGAGAAAGGCCTGCTTGGCGTAGGGGTGGATGCGACCATCGAAGTTGCGGTTGCCCGAGAGCACGGCGGTGGCGTACAGATCCCGCTCGATGATCTCCTGCTGGATGGCCGGGTCCAGGGCGCCGGACATGCCGTTGCAACTGGTGCAGGCGAAGCCGACGATGCCAAAGCCCAGTTGCTCAAGCTCGCTCAACAGGCCGGCCTCCTGCAGGTACAGCTGTACCGCCAGGGAGCCGGGGGCCAGCGAGGTCTTCACCCAGGGCTTGCGGGTCAGGTCCAGCTCATTGGCCTTTTTCGCCAGCAGCGCGGCGGAGACCACGTTGCGGGGGTTGGAGGTGTTGGTGCAGCTGGTGATGGCGGCGATGATCACCGCGCCATCGGGCATCTTGCCCTCTTCCTCGGCCCAGTCGCCGGCGATGCCCCGTTCGGCCAGGTCGGAGGTGGGCAGGCGGCGGTGGGGGTTGGAGGGGCCGGCCATGTTGCGGACCACGCTGGAGAGATCAAAACGCAGCACCCGCTCGTAGTCGGCGCTCTTCAGATCATCACCCCATAGGCCGGTCTCCCGGGCATAGGTCTCCACCAGCCGCACCTGTTCGTCCTCGCGCCCGGTGAGCTTGAGGTAATCGATGGTCTGCTGGTCGATGTGGAACATCGCGGCGGTGGCGCCGTATTCCGGGGTCATGTTGGAGATGGTGGCCCGATCGCCCACGGTGAGCGCCTCGGCGCCCTCGCCGAAGAATTCCAGCCAGGCGGCGACTACCCGCTCCCGGCGCAGGAATTCGGTCAGCGCCAGGACGATGTCGGTGGCGGTGATGCCCGGCTGGGGTCGGCCGGTAAGCTCCACGCCGACGATGTCCGGCAGACGCATCATGGAAGCCCGGCCCAGCATCACGCTCTCGGCTTCCAGCCCGCCGACGCCGATGGCGATCACCCCCAGGGCGTTGACGTGGGGGGTGTGGGAGTCGGTGCCGACACAGGTATCGGGGAAGGCCACGCCGTCACGGGCCTGCACCACCGGCGACATCTTCTCCAGATTGATCTGGTGCATGATGCCGTTGCCCGGCGGGATCACGTCCACGTTCTCGAAGGCGAAGCGGGTCCAGTCGATGAAGTGGAAGCGGTCCTCGTTGCGTCGGTCCTCGATCTCCCGGTTCTTTCGGAAGGCGTCCGGGTCGTAGCCGCCGCTCTCCACCGCCAGGGAATGGTCGACGATCAACTGGGTGGGCACCACCGGGTTGACCTTGGCGGGGTCGCCGCCCTGCTCGGCGATGGCGTCCCGCAGCCCTGCCAGGTCCACCAGCGCGGTCTGGCCGAGGATGTCATGGCAGACCACCCGGGCCGGATACCAGGGGAAGTCCAGATCCCGCCGGCGGTGGATCAGCTGCTTGAGCGAATCCGTGAGCAGGGCCGGCTCGCAGCGGCGCACCAGGTTCTCGGCCAGCACCCGGGCGGTGTAGGGCAGTTTGGCCCAGGCGCCGGGCTGGATCTCGTCCACCGCCGCGCGGGCGTCGAAGTAGTCCAGGTCGGTGCCGGGCAGGGGCTTGCGGTATTGGGTGTTCATGGCTCAAGACTCCATTGCGGTGCGGCCGGCGGGGGGTGTTTGTTCAACACAGAGGGCACAGAGTTCGCACAGAGGGTCACAGAGAAAGCATCCGAGATTCTCCTCTGTGACCCTCTGTTTGCTCTGTGCCTCTGTGGTTAATCCGTTACCTCTGCAATCAGCCCCGCTCGTCGATGCTCGGCACCGGGCGCAGTTCGGGGCCGGTGTAGTCGGCGCTGGGGCGGATGATGCGGTTGTTGGCGCGCTGCTCCATCACATGGGCGGCCCAGCCGGTCAGGCGGCTCATCACGAAGATGGGCGTGAACAGCTTGGTGGGGATGCCCATGAAGTGATAGGCGCTGGCATGGAAGAAGTCGGCGTTGCAGAACAGCTTCTTCTCCCGCCACATGACCTCTTCGACCCGCTCGGAGACCGGGTAGAGCACGGTGTCGCCCACGTCCTCGGCGAGCTTGCGGCTCCATTCCTTGATCACGGCGTTGCGCGGGTCGGACTCGCGGTAGATCGCGTGGCCGAAGCCCATGATCTTCTCCTTGCGCTCGAGCATGCCGAGGATCTCGCGCTCGGCCTCTTCCGGGCTCTGCCAGTTCTCGATCATCTCCATGGCCGCCTCGTTGGCGCCGCCGTGCAGCGGGCCGCGCAGGGAGCCGATGGCGCCGGTGATGCACGAATGCATGTCGGACAGGGTGGACGCGCAGACCCGGGCGGTGAAGGTGGAGGCGTTGAACTCGTGCTCGGCGTAGAGGATCAGCGAGACGTTCATCACCGTGCTGTGCAGGGCGTTGGGCGCCTTGCCGTGCAGGCAGCTGAGGAAATGCGCGCCGATGGAGTCATCGTCGGTCTCCACATCGATGCGCACGCCGTCGTGGCTGTAGCGGTACCAGTAGGTGATGATGGAGGGGAACACCGCCAGCAGGCGATCGGTCACGTCCTGCTGCGCGGAGAAATCCTGCTCGGTCTCCAGGTTGCCGAGGAAGGAGCAGCCGGTGCGCATCACATCCATGGGGTGAGCGTCGGCGGGGATGCGCTCCAGCACTTCTTTCAGCGCCTGGGGCAGGCCGCGGTTGGCTTTCAGCTTGGCCTTGTAGTCGGCCAGCTGCTGGCGGGTGGGCAGCTCGCCCTTGAGGAGCAGGTAAGCCACTTCCTCGAACTCGACCTTCTCGGCCAGTTCCTTCATGTCGTAGCCGCGGTAGGTCAGGCCGGTGCCGGACTTGCCCACGGTGCACAGCTGGGTTTCACCGGCACTCTGACCGCGCAGGCCCGCGCCACCGATCTTCTTCTCTGCCATCGTCGCTACTCCTCTTGCAGTATTTCCGGGGCCTGAGGCCCCTGTGCGGCCGGCAGGGGCCGGCCCAATGGGTTCAGGAACTTGAATCGCTCTGTTGCGCTTCCAGGAACTCCCGCGCCCGGCTGATGTGCCGGCGCATGAGCAGTTCCGCCATCTCCGCATCCCGCGCCTCGATCGCCTCGGCGATGCGCTGGTGCTCTCCCAGGGCCTTCCGCGGCCGGTTGGAACTCATGGAGAACTGGTAGCGGTAACGGCGCACCCGGTGATAGATCTCACCGATCAGCAGGTCGATCAGGCTCTTGTTGTGGCTGCCCTGGATGATGCGGTAGTGGAAGTCCAGATCGCCGGCGTGCTGGAAGTACGCCGTGTCTTCCTGCAGGTCGGGCTGTTGCTCGTGCTGGGCGAGCAGCTCCCACAGGCCGGCCACTTCCGCCTTGCTCATGTGCAGGGCGGCGAGTCGCGCGGCCATGCCCTCCAGCGCCTCGCGCACATGGTAGATCTCGATCAGGTCGGCGGCCTGCAGCGCCGCCACCCGGGTGCCCACATGGGGGATGCGCTCCAGCAGCTTGCGCGATTCCAGCCGGCTGATGGCCTCGCGCAGCGGCCCGCGGCTCACGCCGTAGCGCTTGGCCAGCTCCGCTTCGCCCAGCTTGGTGCCCGGCTTGAATACCCCAAGGACAATATCGTCCTGCAGCCGGGTGAAGACCCGGTCGGCCAAGGTGCGACTATCCTGATCATTGGGGGTGGCGATGCTTGCGGCCATAGGGCTTGAGTTGTCGACAATCTATTGTGGTTGCTGGGACTCTAGAAGCTTTCGAGCCGCGATTCAAGCCGATTGTAGACAATCCCTCTCCCCCGCCACACACAGCGCTTGCGGATCTTCTACCAGGGAGGCGCCATGCACACAGCCCAACCACCCGACTACGACCCCGAGCTCAGGGCGATCGCCCGCTACGTTGCCGCCACGGACATCGATTCCCCCGAGGCCCGGGAAACCGCCCGCTACTGCCTCATGGACAGCCTCGCCTGCGCGATGCTGGCGCTGGACTACCCGGCCTGTACCAAGCTGCTGGGGCCGGTGGTGGAAGGCGCGGACCTGCCCGGGGGCGTGAAGGTGCCCGGCACACATTACCGGCTGGACCCGGTGACGGCGGCCTGGAATATCGGTGCGATGGTGCGCTGGCTGGATTTCAACGACACCTGGCTGGCGGCGGAGTGGGGCCACCCCTCGGATAACCTGGGGGCCATACTGGCGCTGGCCGACTGGCTCTCCCGCCGGCGCACGGCGGGCGGGGAGGAGCCCCTCACCATGGGCGAGGTGCTCACCGCCATGATCAAGGCCCACGAGATCCAGGGCGTGCTGGCGCTGGAGAACAGCTTCAACCGGATGGGGCTGGACCACGTGATGCTGGTGCGCATCGCGTCGGCCTGTGTCGCCAGCGGCCTGCTCGGTGGCAGCGAAGAGGACGTGGCCAATGTCGCCTCCCATGCCTTCCTCGACGGCTCGGCCCTGCGCGCCTATCGCCACGCGCCCCAGGCCGGTTCGCGCAAGAGCTGGGCGGCCGGCGACGCCAGCGCCCGGGGCCTGCGCCTGGCGCTGATCGTCGAGCGGGGCGAAATGGGTTATCCGGCGGCGCTGTCCGCGCCCAGCTGGGGCTTTCAGGATGTATCGTTCGGCGGCCGTGAGCTGAGTCGGTCCCAGGCCTACGGCAGCTACGTCATGGAGAACGTGCTGTTCAAGTTGTCCTTCCCCGCCGAGTTCCACGCCCAGACCGCCTGCGAGGCGGCCATGCAGCTGCATCCCGAAGTGTCTGAGCGGCTGGACGAAATCGAGCGGGTGCTCATCGAGACCCAGCAGGCGGGGGTGCGGATCATCGACAAGCGCGGGCCGCTGAGCAACCCCGCCGATCGTGACCATTGCATCCGGTACATGGTGGCGGTGCCGCTGATCTTCGGCCGTCTGGAGGCCGCCGATTACGAGGATGAGGTGGCAGCCGATCCGCGTATCGATGCGCTGCGCGAGAAGATGGAGGTGGTGGAAAACACGACCTTCAGCCGCGAATACCTGGAACCGGACAAGCGCGCCATCGGCAACGCGGTGCAGGTGTTCTTCCGCGATGGTAGTCATACGCGCCGGGTGCAGGTGGACTACCCCATCGGCCACCGCCGCCGGCGCGAGGAAGGCCTGCCGGTGTTGCAGGAGAAGTTCGAACGGGCCCTGGCGCGACGCTTTGCCCCGCGCCAGCACACCGCGATCCTGCGTGCCTGTGAGGCGCAGGAGAGGCTGGAGGCCATGCCGGTGCAGCGGTTCATGGATCTGTGGTACCGCTGACCGTTTGGCCGGGCGGCGGCCTGTTCAGGCCCAGGCCTCCACGCCCGGGGGCGGTTCGCCGCGCAGGCGTCGTCCCAGGGATCGCTCGGCGCGGCGCTCGCGGCGGCGTCGCTCCCGGGCGCCGCGCAGATCCAGCAGCACCGGCAACTGTCGCCGGCGGCGGTCATCGGGGTGGTAACGGGAGAGCCGCAACGGGCTCTGCGGGCCCAGGTATTCGGCCTGGGGTCGCGGGGCGGGGCTGACCGGGTTCATGAGTTTCCTGCGTCTTCATCGGCCGACAGGGCAAGAGATGGGGGCGCCGTCGAAATGGGCAAGAACGGCCGGGCGGGCGGGTCTTGGGGGCTGTCGCGAAATTGCGACAGGGTGTTTGGCAAGTCCCTGTGATTGTTGCAGAAAAACCCGCTTTTTCCTCCTGTCGCCGTTGACCTTCTCCAGTCCCTCCCCCATCTAGGCCATCAGCAATTCAGCCGGAAGCGCTCCGCTGATTGCCTGACGGCAACTGGCCGTACACCGACTTTGGTTCAACGGAGGAAGCGATATGGCTATGGAAGCGACTGTTTTCCGCAAGTCCCTGCTCAGCTTGGGCATCGCGATGGCGTTCGCCTCGGGGTCCGTCATGGCCCAGCAGGCCCAGGAGCAGGCCGAGCAGCCCCAGGGCTGGTCCCAGGAGCAGGCCCAGGCTGGCCAGGATCTGGAGCAGATGACCGGCGACCAGGTCATCGGCCAGTCGGTGGTCAACGCCGAGGGCAGCGAGATCGGCGATGTGGATGATCTGGCGGTTCATCAGATGGACCAGAGCCTGCAGGCCATCGTCTCGGTGGGCGGCGTGATGGGTATCGGCGCCGACAAGATCGCCGTGCCGCTGGATGAGCTGCAGATGAGCGGCGACCAGCTGGTGATGAACACCACCCGGACCGAGGACGAGCTGAAGCAGATCTACCAATACAGCGAGCAGGACTTCCAGACCGTGGAGCAGCCGGAGCAGCAGATCAGCGAGCTGCGCCAGCAGGCCGAGTCCGGGCAGTCGGCCCAGTTCGGCGAGCAGTCACCCATGGCCGGCGAGGAGGATACCGCCGCCGCGCCCGCCCACCAGTCCTTCGAGGACGAACAGGCGGCGGAGGCTCCCACCGAGCAGTCCCCATCCATGGAGCAGGAGCAGACCGCGGAGGCTCCCACCGAGCAGCCGATGGACGAGGAGACCGCGGAGCTGGGCCAGCCCTCGGATGAGCTGGAGAGCGAGAGCGAGCAGCCCGCGGGCTGAGCACGCCGCCGCGAAACGCTCGGCTGCGAGCCGCCCCGCTCGGGGCGGCTTATTCCTGTCCCATTGCCCCTCGGACGAGCCCGCCAGAGCTGGTAAGCCACCGCCTGGGCGTGGCATTGGCCGTTGGCCGCGAATGCTCCCGCGTTTCTAGGATTTCAGTTTGGCAAAGGCTTCCGCCATGGCGCCCCGGGGGGCGCCATTCTGGCGTGGGGCGTTCTGGCGCTTGCCACGGCCATTGCCGGCTTCACGGCGGGCCGGGCGCTCGCCACCTTCCGCCGGCGCCTGCAGGCGCATGCTCAGGCTGATGCGGTTGCGCTTCAGGTCCACCTCCTGCACCCGCACCTTGACCACATCGCCGGGTTTTACCACTTCGCGCGGATCCTTGACGAAGCGGTCCGCCAGGGCGGAAACGTGCACCAGCCCGTCCTGGTGCACGCCCACGTCCACGAAGGCGCCGAAATTGGTGACGTTGGTGACCACCCCTTCCAGGATCATGCCCTCCTCCAGGTCCGAGGGCTTCTCCACCCCTTCGCGGAAGCTGGCGGTCTTGAAGTCGGGGCGGGGGTCGCGCCCCGGCTTTTCCAGCTCGCGCAGGATGTCGCGCACCGTGGGCAGGCCGAAGCGCTCATCGGTATAGCGCTCCGCGGGCACCTTCTGCAGCGCTGCGCGATCACCGATGAGCTGGGCGATATTGCGCTGGATATCGGCGAGGATGCGCTCCACCACCGGATAGGCCTCCGGGTGCACCGCCGAGGCATCCAGCGGCTGTTCGCCGTCGCGGATGCGCAGAAAGCCCGCCGCCTGCTCGAAGGTCTTCGCGCCGAAGCGCTCCACACGCTTGAGTTGCTCGCGGCTGCGAAACGGGCCGTGCTGATCCCGGTGGGCGACGATGCGTTCGGCCAGTGTGGCGTTGAGCCCGGAGACCCGACTCAGCAGCGGGGCGGAGGCCGTGTTCACATCCACCCCCACGGCGTTCACGCAGTCCTCCACCACGGCTTCCAGGCTGCGGGCGAGCTGGCTTTGCGAGACATCGTGCTGGTACTGGCCCACGCCTATCGCCTTGGCCTCGATCTTCACCAGCTCGGCGAGCGGGTCCTGCAGCCGCCGAGCGATGGAGACCGCGCCGCGCAACGACACATCCAGATCGGGAAATTCCCGGGCCGCCAGCTCCGAGGCGGAATACACCGAGGCGCCGGCCTCGGAGACCATGATGGTCTGCAGGCGCAGCGCCGGGTGCAGGCGGCACAGCTCGCCTACCAGTCGATCGGTCTCCCGGGAGCCGGTGCCGTTGCCGATGGCTACCAGCCCGACCCGGTGACGGGCGGCGAGCGCCGCCAGCGCGGCGATGCTCTGATCCCACTGCCGGTGGGGCTGCAGCGGGTAGATGGTGGCGGTGTCCAGCAGTTTGCCGGTGGCATCCACCACCGCCACCTTGCAGCCGGTGCGTATGCCCGGGTCTATGCCCATGACCGTGTGGGCGCCCGCCGGCGCGGCCAGCAGCAGATCGTGCAGATTGCGCGCGAACACGCTGATCGCCTCGGCCTCGGCGCCTTCGCGCAGCCGCGCGAACAATTCGGTTTCCAGCCGGGTGAGCAGCTTCACCCGCCAGGTGAAGCGCACCACCTCGGCAAGCCACGGGTCGGCGGCACGGCCCTCGTCCTTGACGCCGCAACGCACGGCGACCAGCGACTCACCCGCACCGGCCCGCTCCTCGGGCAGTTCCAGCGCGAGACGCAGCACTTTCTCCTTGCGGCCCCGAAACAGGGCCAGCGCCCGGTGGGAGGGTATGCGCTGGATCGCCTCCGCGGCGTCGAAGTAATCGGAGAACTTGGCGCCCTCGTCCTCCATGCCGGAAATCACCGCCGAGCGCAGCAGCCCGTGCTCCCAGAGGTACTCGCGCAGCTCGCCGCTCAGTTCCGGGTCCTCGGCGAAGCGCTCGGCGAGGATGTAGCGGGCGCCGGCCAGCGCGGCGTCGGCGTCGGGGATCTCCTGTTCGGGGTTCAGATAAGCGCCGGCCAGCGCCCGAGGGTCTTGGGTGGGATCGTCGAGCAGGGCGTCGGCCAGCGGTGCCAGGCCGGCTTCGATCGCCTGCTGGCCCTTGGTGCGGCGCTTTTTCTTGTAGGGCAGGTACAGATCCTCCAGCCGCTGCTTGGTCTCGGCCGCGCGCAGCTCGGCGGCAAGCGCCGGGGTGAGCTGCCCCTGCTCCTCGATCTGGCGCAAGATCGCCTCACGCCGCTCTTCCAGCTCCCGCAAATAGGCCAGGCGGGTTTCCAGGGCGCGCAGCTGGGTGTCGTCCAGCCCGCCGGTGGCCTCCTTGCGATAGCGGGCGATGAAAGGCACGGTCGCGCCCTCGTCCAACAAGCGCACGGCGGCCTCGACCTGTTCCGGGCGTACCTGCAGTTCCTCGGCGATGGTGCGTGTGGTCTGGCTGCTCATGGGCGGCTTGCTGTCCTGTTTGCGTGGGCTGTGTGCCGGATTCTACGGGCGCCGGGAGTGCAGGGAAACTGTCGCTGAAATTGGACGCTGACGTGCTTGTCGAAGAGGTGTTAGGCTAGATCGCAAGGAACAAGGATGTACGTTCCGGCACACCTCACCGGTTTGCGTTCAAGGATGAAGATGACCATGGATAAAGCCTCGCCCAACGGTCCGGACGCTCCGCGACGATCCGTCGCTGATCCGGAACGCTCCCCGACTGATTTTTCCCTTCCCCGTGTCCAGGATGCCTACACCCTGGCGCCGGTACCCCTGTGCCAGCTGGATGCGCTGGGTCGCATCGAGGAGCTCAATCTGGCCGCGGCGCGGTTGCTGGGTGACACCGCCGAGCGGTTGCGCGGCCGGCGCTTCGTGCGTTATGTGCACCCGGATAGTCGGGACGACTGGTTTCGGCGCCATGCCACGCGCCTGCGGCTGTGCACCGGCGATGGTGGGCAGCGGCCGGTACTGATGGAGCGTAGCCTGGACGAGGACGGCCGCTCGCGGCTGGTGTTGCTGGATGTGAGCGCCCTGCCGGCCTGGCGGGCGGAGCCCAGGCCGCCGGGCGCGGGCCTGAGTGGGCTGGCGGCTCGGGATTCGCTTACCGGTCTGGCCAATCGGCGCCAGTTTCTGGACACGGCCCGGCAGACGCTGCGTATTGCCCAGCGCCACGATCTCAAATGGGGTTTGCTGCGCCTGGACCTGGATGCTTTCGCCGATCTCAACCGCGCCATCGGGCGCGCGGCTGGCGATCGGGTGCTGCGTGTGCTGGCTGCCCGCCTGCGTGAGGCGACGCGTGGCAGCGACAGCCTGGGCCGACTGGAAGGCGATGAGTTCTGTGTGCTCTTCAGCCTGGGGCGTGAGGGCCGGCCTTGGTCGCGGGCGGTGAACAAGATCTCCCGGGCGGTCAGCCGGCCCCTGCGCATCGGTGGGCACCAGTTGATGCTCGGCGCCAGCATGGGGGTGAGCCTCTACCCCTGTCATGGCGCCGATGCCGAGGTGCTGCTGCGCCGGGCGGGCTTGGCCATGCGTCATCATCAGCAGCTTCGGCGGGCAGCCTACCACCTGTATGGCGAGGAGATGGAAGGCGCCGCCAGTCCGGAGCCGCCTCGGTTGCGTCGCCTGCGCGCCGCCTTGTTGAGTCCGATGCTGCGATTCATGCCCCAGGTGGATATAGGCAGTGGCGATGTGCCGGCGCTGGACGTCTGCCTGAAGCTGCCTGATCGCGAGCGGCCGGCGCCGGCGGCGGACTATGTGCCCCTGGCCGAGGAGTTGGGGGTTTCCGCGGCCTTCGGCCAGGCACTCGCCCGGGAGGCCGTGACGGCACTGGCCGGGCTGCGGGAAGCGGGTTGTCCAGGCGTGAATCTCAGCCTGGCGTTGCCGCCGGCGAGTCTGGCCGAGCGTGGGTTCATCGGCTGGTTGCGGGGGCTGTTGCAGAGCCGGGGTCTGGCCATGGATGAACTGGAGCTGGCCTTCTCCGAGCAGAGCCTGTTGCAGGAGGCCCTGTTGTCCGCCGGGGTGCTGGAGCGCCTCAGCGAGGTGGGGGCGAGGATAGCGGTGGACGATTACGGCACCGATTGCGGTTCCCTGGCGGGGCTGCGCCATACCGCGCTGCAGACGGTCAAGCTTAGTCCGGCGCTGGTATCGGGCGTTATCCGCACGGGCAGTGAGCGGCGCCTGCTCGGCGCCCTGCTGGCCTTCGTCCAGCGCTACGGGCTGCAGTTGGTGGCCAAGGGGGTGGACGGCCCGGAGCAGGCGGCCTTGTTGAGCTTGCTGGGATGCCGGCGCCTGCAGGGCGAGTGGTTGAGCCCCGCACTGGCGGCGCCAGCGGCGGTGCGCCTGATACGGGCCGGCATGCCGGCGCTGCCCGAGCGTCTGGAAGGGGTTTGAGCGGGGGCTCAGTCCGCGTCGCCGGCTTCGCTCCCCCAGCGCCGTTGCCATTCCGCCAGCTGCTCGTCATAGACATCGAGCACGCAGCGCGGGCAGCCGCTGCCGCAGCAATCGCCGGGCAGGGGCGGCTCCGGTGGCGGGGGCGGCGATTGGGGGGCTTTTTCAGACATGTGGACGCGCGACGTTGGCCAGTGATGTGCGCAGTGTAACCGCGCCAGCCCACCTCAGGCACCCCGCAGCAGGCCCAGCAAGGCCAGGCTGGCGGCAAGCAGGCCGATCTTGATCACGTGCTCCATGATCATGGCGAGCCCTCCTCCTGATGCCCGGCTCGGCACCGGGCCTGTGGGGATAAGGGAATCGATCAGTGTCTCCCTGGGGTTCTTGGGGGGAGGCGGGGGCGCTTCAATCCCGGGATTCTTCGCCGCCGCCGTAGAGGTCGCTGCGCAGGTACAGAGCGTGGGTGTGGCGCAGCAGCACCATCAGCACCGCGGCCACAGGCAGCGCCAGCAGGATGCCGACGAAGCCGAACAGTTCCCCGCCGGCGAGCACGGCGAAGATCACCGCCACCGGGTGCAGGCCGATCCGGTCGCCCACCAGCAAGGGTGTGAGCACGCTGCCTTCAAGCACCTGGCCGAGCAGGAACACGCCCCAGACCGCGAACAGCTGCCAGGCGGCGCCGAACTGGAACCAGGCGGCCACGGTGGCGGCGATGATGCCGACGATGAAGCCCAGGTACGGCACGATGTTCACCAGGCCGGCGATGACGCCGATCAATAGTGCCAATTCCAGCCCCAGCAGCCAAAGGCCCGAGGAGTACAGCAGGGCGAGAGCGGCCATCACCAGCAATTGCCCGCGCAGGAAGGCGCTGAGCACTTCATCGCACTCTCGGGCGAGTTTCAGGGTGGTGTCCTGCGCGCGGCTGGGCAACAGCGCGCGCAGACGCGCCATCAGCAGATCCCAGTCCCGCAGCAGGTAGAAGGTCACCACGGGAATCAGCGCCAGATTCGCCAGCCAGGCCGCCAGCGCCAGACCCGAGGAGGTCAGACGGCTGGTGATCAGACCGAGCACATCACTGGTCTGGCCCGGGTTCTCCAGCACGATGCCGCGCAGGCGCTCGAACTGAAAGAGCTCCGGGTCCAGGCTCAGGCGCGCCTGCAGCCAAGGCAGGGCGGTGCTCTGCAGCCAGTCGAGGATGAGCGGCAGGCGGCTTTGCAGGTACCGAAGCTGCTCTCCCAACAGGGGCAGGAGCAGGAGCAGGACCAGCAGCACGGTGAGGCTCAGAGCGGTGAACACCACCAGCACCGCCGTGGTGCGCCCCAGCCCCCAGGCTTCCAGTCGGTCGGTGACCGGGTCGCCCAGATAGGCGAACAGGGCGGCGACCAGAAAGGGGGTGAGGATGGGCTGCAGCAGGTAGATCAGCAGGCCGGCGAGCAGCAGGCCGCCGGCAAGCCAGAAGGGACGGGTACTGGTGGTCATGGGGTCCGCCCTATTCTTCGGTGGCCTTGTGGATCGCGCGCCGGGTCTCGTCCATGAATTCTTCCAGCGTACGCTCCAGGCGGCTGCCGGCGTCATAGGGCGCGAAGGGGTTGCTCAGTACGGGGGCGCCGCGGCCGTGGTTGTAGCCGGCGCCGAAGCCGAGAATCAGGCCCAGCAGCAGGCCGATGATCAGACCGGAAAGGGTTTTCATGGTGGCGTTGCTCGCGTTGCGATTATTGTTGGTTGTTGTGATTGGAGCCAGGCAAGACGAAGGCCGGGCGTCGGGGACTGTCCAGAGCACTGTCCCGATCGCAACAGGTACAGGTGGCGCCCGGTGCGAGACTGTAGCCCTTTCCTGCGGCCAGCGTCCCCAGGGCAGGCATCCTGCAGCGCGGCTTCCTGTTCTTGCCTTTCGGCCGGCGCGGTGCACGTGGGCGCAAGTCTAGCATTTTCGACGTTTGGCATTTACCTCGGTCGGGGTACATAGTCGTTCCAGGGTGTACATAATGAACGATATGCGAATGAACGCCATGTATGGAGGCTCTTTGTGACGAATCCCAGTCGCGTTCTGCTCTGGATGGGCGTATTTGCCCTGATCGTGTTGGCGGTGGCCGCCTTGCTGTATGCGCCCCTGCTGAGCGCCTTCCAGGCCAATCCGGTGTTCAACGGCATGATCGTGGGCGTGCTGCTGATCGGTATCCTGATCAATTTCCGGCAAGTGGCGGGGTTGAACCCGGAAGTGGCCTGGATCGAGGAGTTTCGGCGCGGCGACGCGAAAGAATTGGCGCCGCCCGAGCGCGGCTTGTTGGCGTCGGTAGCGCGCCTGCTGCCGGAGCAGCCACGCGCCCGCGCTGGCATTTCCACTCTCACCCTGCGCACCCTGCTCGACGGGGTGCGCAACCGGCTGGACGAGGGGCGGGATCTGTCCCGTTACCTCATCGGCCTGCTGATCTTCCTCGGACTGCTGGGCACCTTTTGGGGGCTGTTGGAGACTCTGGGTTCGGTGGGCCAGGTGATCGCTGGGCTGAACGTGGGCGGCGACAGCGTGGCGGGGCTGTTCGACCAGCTGAAAAACGGGCTGCAGGAGCCCTTGGGAGGCATGGCCACGGCCTTCAGTTCCTCCCTGTTCGGCCTGGCGGGTTCGCTGGTTCTGGGGTTTTTCGATCTGCAGGCGGGCCATGCCCAGAACCGCTTCTACAACGGTCTGGAAGAATGGTTGGCCGGTTACATGCAGCCGGGCGCCGGCCCGGTGGGGCTGGAGGCCGGTGAGCCGATGCCGGCCTATGTGCAGGCGCTGCTGGAGCAGACCGCCGATGCGCTGGACCGCTTGCAGCGCGCCCTGGCCCATGGGCAGGAGGAGCGCCGGGAGCTGGACCATCGCCTGCTGGGCCTGACCGAGGAAATGCGCGCTATGGGCGAACAGAGCCGTCGGGATCATCAGCTGCTGGTGGAGCTGGCCCGGGAGCGGGGCCAGCTGCAGCCGGTGCTGGAGCAGCTCGCCGCGCGGCTGGGTGATTCCGATGCGGATGACGAGCAGCGGCGGCACCTGCGCAATGTGGACCTGGCGTTGGCACGCCTGCTGGAGGCGCTGCCGGGCAACCGCGAACTGCTGGTGGATGATCTGCGCAACGAGTTGCGGCTGCTCGCGCGCACCGTGGCCGCCGCCAGCGGCCAGCGCCTGGACCCCGCCGAGAGGCCCTGAGCCATGCTGGGAACGGGCCGCCGGGTGCGCTACGGGCTCAACATCTGGCCGGGTTTCGTGGATGCCCTGGCGACGCTGCTGCTGGTGTTCGTGTTCATGCTCAGCCTGTTCATGGCCGCGCAGTACTACATGAGCGAGGCGCTGAGCGGGCGCAACGCGACCATTGCCCAGTTGCGGCTGGAGGTGGAGCAGCTGGCGCGTACCCTGTCGCTGGAGCGTGAGGCGCGGGACGGGCTGGAGCAGGAGCTCACCGCGCTGGGGGAGGAGTTGCGCGCCAGTCTGGCGCGGGGAGAGGAGCTGGAAGCCTCCCTGGAGCAGGCGCGGGGCCGCCTGGCCGCCCGCGATCAGCGGCTAGCCGAGCAGGCCCGGGCCGTGGCGAGTCTGGAGCAGGATGTGACGAGTCTGCGCGGCACGCGGGAGGAGCTGCGACAGGCGCTGGGGGAGAGCCGGGATGAGCTGGATGCGGCGCGGGTGCGGGGCACCGCGCTGGAGACGCAACTGGCGGACACCGAGCAGCGGCTGGCGCGGGTGCGCCGCGAGGCCGATGAGGAAGTGGCGCGGCTGAGCCGCCAGGTGGCCGCGTTGCGCCAGCAGTTGCAGGAAGTGGCGGCGGCGCTGGAGCTTTCCGAGCAGACCGTGGCCGAGCAGCGCACCGAGATCCGCGATCTGGGCCAGCGGCTGAATACGGCGCTGGCCCAGAAGGTGCAGGAACTGCAGGATTACCGTTCGGAGTTCTTCGGCCGGCTGCGCCGGGTGCTGGGCGACCATCCGGATATCCGCATCGTCGGTGACCGCTTTCTGTTCCAATCCGAGCTGCTGTTCGACAGTGCTTCGGCGCGTCTTGAGCCCGCCGGGCGGGAGCAATTGCGTCGAGTGGCCGGCACACTGATGGGGCTGTCCGAGGAAATCCCCGCCGAGATTCCCTGGGTATTGCAGGTGGAAGGCCATACCGACCGTCGGCCGATCAACACCCCGGAATTTCCGTCCAACTGGGAGCTTTCCACGGCGCGGGCCAATTCCATCGTGCATTTCCTCATCGCCGAGGGCATTCCGCCCAGCCGCCTGGCCGCGGCGGGCTTCGGCGAATATCACCCGGTGGCCGAGGGCGACAGCGCCGCGGACCTGCGGCGCAACCGCCGCATCGAACTTCGCCTGACCCGGCGCTAGCTCCCGCGCCTAGGGCTGGTCCGCTTGTGCCAGCACATCTTCCAGGAACAGCCGGAAAAGGCGCTCCAGATACGGAATGGCATCCTGCAGGGTGTGGCCGCTGTCCAGCAGGTGCAGGCGCGCCCGCTGCTCACGGGCAAAGCGCAGCGCCTTGTCCACCGGGACGACCTCGTCATGCCAGCCGTGGACCACCTCGATGAGTCCGGCTCGGGGCTCCGGCAGCGCCTCGTAGCCTTCCATGTAGACCGCCGGCGCGAGCAGGAACAGCCCGTCGGGCTGGACTGTGCGGCTGGCGGCGATGCTCACCGCGCCGCCCATGCTGGAGCCGACCAGCACCAGCTTGCCCGGGGCGCCGGGCGCCAGCGCCAGCAATTGCGCCACCCGCTCCCGGGGGTCGAAGGTGTGACTGTAATCGGGGCTTTCCACCGCGAACCCCAGCGCTTCGGCCACTGCGGCCAGGGCCTGGATCTTCCGCCCCCAGGGGCCGCTTTCCTTGCCATGGGCGAAGTAGATCTTGTGTGCGTTCATGGAGCGCGTTTCTCCTCGTCGATAAGGCGCAGCCGCGTGCCCACGCCTATGCCCAGTGCGCGCATGTCCCCGGCGGGCACCTCCAGCGCTGCGCTGATCAGGCCCGGCGAGCGGTAGCCCGCGCGCTCGGGGAGCATGCGCTGGATGTCGATTACCTGGCCATTGCCGTCCACGAAGGCGATGTCCAGCGCATAGCCCACATTGCGCATATGCCAACTGCTGCGTGTCGGGCGCGGAAACACGAACCACATGGGCTGTGCCCGTTCCCGGGGCAGATGCTGGTACCCGGTCGCCCGCTGCTCGGCGCTGCGGGCCGTGATCACCGAGAGCATAGCCTGGTTTCGGGCGGGCTCGATCAGCAGTCGGCCAGTGCTCATGCCGGCCCGGACCTGCTCGGCATCCAGGGGCGGAGCGCCGGCCGGTGCTCCGACCAACAACAGGCTCGTCAGGGCGATAAAAAGCGTGATGATGCGCATGGCCCGATTCTATCCCAGGGCTGTCACGCGAATGCGAATGAGTTGCATGAGCTATTGCATCGGGAGTAGGCTTCGGAGCCTTGAAGGACAGGGGGGCGTTCCATGAAAAAAGCGCTATTGCCGCTTCTGGCGGCCATGTTGTTGCCGCTCTCCGCCGGCGCGGCGGGCGATGTCGCCAAACAGGCGGTGCTGGAGAACTACGCCGCCATTGCCCGCGCCGCCTACGAAGATTCGACGATCCTCGCGCGGCGCTTGCAGCAGCACATCCAGGCTTTCCTCGAGGCGCCCTCCGCCACTGGACTTGCCGAGGCCCGCAAGGCCTGGCGCGCCGCGCGGGTACCCTATATGCAGACCGAGGCCTTCCGCTTCGGCAACCCGGTGGTGGATGCCTGGGAAGGCAAGGTCAACGCCTGGCCGCTGGATGAGGGGCTGATCGATTACGTGTCCCCGGCGTATCAGCGCAAGGCCGCCTCCAACCCCGGGTATGCCGCCAATGTGATCGCCCGCGAGGAGCTGGTGCTGGGCGGCGAGACACTGGATCTGCGCCGGATCACGCCCCGCCTGCTGGCCGAGGAACTACAGGAGCTGGGCGGCGTGGAGGCCAACGTGGCCACCGGCTACCACGCGGTGGAGTTCCTGCTCTGGGGGCAGGATCTCCACGGCAGCGGCCCGGGCGCCGGCGAGCGTCCCTGGACCGACTACGCCCGGGGTGAGCAATGCAGCAATGGGCATTGCGCCCGCCGCGCCGAGTACCTGCGCGCCGTCACCGAACTGCTGGTGGATGATCTGGCCTGGATGGCCGCCCAGTGGCGGCCCGGCGGCGAGGCCTACGAGGAAGTGATGGCCGGCGATGCCGACCGGGGCCTGGGGGTGATCCTCACCGGGCTGGGCAGCCTCTCCTACGGCGAGCTGGCCGGGGAGCGGATCAAGCTGGGGCTGATGCTCCACGACCCGGAGGAGGAGCAGGATTGCTTCGCCGACGACACCCACAACAGCCACTATTACGACGTGGCGGGCATCATCAATGTCTACACCGGCAACTACACCCGTATCGACGGCACCCGCGTCCTGGGGCCGGCGATGGCGCATCTGGTGGCGCAGAGTAACCCGGCGCTGAACCTGCGGATGCTGAGGGCCCTGGCCGAGACCGAGCAGGCCATGGCGGTGCTCAAGCGCCGTGCGGAAACGGTGGAGGCCTATGATCAGATGATCGGCGCCGGTAACGCCGAGGGCAATGCTGTGGTGCAAGCCACCGTGGACGCGCTTTCCCGCCAGACCCGCGTGCTGGGGGAGCTTGCCACCAGTTTGGGGCTGCAGCCCATTGCCTTTGAGGGGTCCGACAGCCTTGAAGATCCGCAAGCGGTGTTTCAGTAAGGTGCGGCCGGGGGCGCTGTTAGGTGCGCTGATTGCGCTCGGAGGCGTCCTGTCTCCGGCGCTGGCCGACGTGGCGACCCGGATGCGCGTCGAGGCCGTCACCCGACCCACCGGAGATTTCTCCGCGCCGGAGCGCTTCGAGTCGCGCCCGGCGGGCGCGGCGACCGTGTTCAAGTCGCTGGACGCCAATGCCTTCTCCCATTCCTCGGGTAATATGAGCTTCGAGCGGGAGTTGGATTTCAAGGTCGGCGACGCTTTCTTTCGCAAGATCTGGGTCTCCTCGCCCAGCTCCACCGTGTCCTCCGACGGCCTGGGCCCGCTGTTCAATGCCCGCGGCTGCCAGAGCTGCCACCTCAAGGACGGTCGGGGGCGGCCCCCGGCTCCCGGCGAGCGCGCGGTGAGCATGTTCCTGCGGCTGTCCATCCCGCCCCAGGACGAGACACAGCGCGAGGCCCTGGCCAGCGGCCGGCAACTGGTGATTCCCGAGCCGGTCTACGGAGGACAGTTGCAGAATCGGGCCATCCAGGGCCATCCCGCCGAGGGGCAGATGACGATCCGTTACCAGGATCAGCCCGTCAGCCTGGCCGATGGCACCGTCGTCACCCTGCGCAAGCCCCATTACTCGGTCACGGAGCTGGGCTACGGGCCCATGCATCCGGAGGTCATGCTCTCGCCGCGGGTGGCCCCGCCGGTGATCGGCATGGGCCTGATCGAGTCCATCGCCGCCGAGGACATCGAGGCCTGGGCGGACCCGGCGGACGCCGACGGTGATGGCATCTCCGGCCGGCCCAACCGGGTCTGGAGCGATGAGCACCGCGAGACGCGCCTCGGGCGCTTCGGCTGGAAGGCGGGCAAGGCCACCGTCGCTCAGCAGGCGGCCGCCGCCTTTCGCGGCGACATGGGCCTGTCCACGGTGCTCTTCCCCCAGCACAGCGGGGATTGCAGCGCTGCCCAGCGGGATTGCCTGAGCGCGCCCACTGGCGTGAACCCGGGGGATGGCGCCGAAGTCACCGATGAGATGTTTGAGCTGCTGCTGTTCTACACCCGGAACCTGGCGGTGCCCGCCCGGCGCGATCCCGGCGCTTCCCGGGTGCTGGAAGGCAAGCGGCTTTTCTACGCGAGCGGCTGTGCCCAGTGTCATCGGCCGAAATTCGTCACCCGTCGCGACGCCGTGGGTGAGGAGCAGTCCTTTCAGCTGATCTGGCCCTACAGCGATTTTCTGCTCCACGACATGGGCGAGGGGCTGGCTGACGGCCGCCCCGAGGGCCGGGCCAACGGTCGTGAATGGCGTACGCCGCCGCTGTGGGGGATCGGCCTTACCGAAACGGTCAACGGTCATACCCGTTTCCTGCACGACGGGCGGGCGCGCAATCTGTTGGAAGCCGTGCTTTGGCACGGCGGCGAGGCGGCGGCGGCGCGGGCGCGGGTGATCGCCATGGCGCGGGCCGAGCGCGAGGCGCTGATCGCCTTTCTCGAATCTCTGTGAAGGCGCGCGGGGTGGTGTCTGTCTGAAGGCGGCGTTCAGTGGCCGGGTCCAGCGGCTGAGCGCGCCGCTGCTTCGTGAGGCCTGGCGGGGCAATCACCCGATGGCGGTGTGAAGATGGTGGGCCCTGCAGGACTTGAACCTGCGACCAAGCGATTATGAGTCGCCTGCTCTAACCAACTGAGCTAAGGGCCCGAAGAGGCGGCAAAGTATAAACCTTCGCTTTCCAACGCAACAGGGCGGCGCCGTGGCGCCGCCCTGAGGGTTTGCCGACGCGGGTCCGGCTCAGGTCTCTTCCAGGAAGCTGCGCAGGGAGTCGGAACGAGTCGGGTGGCGCAGCTTGCGCAGAGCCTTGGCCTCGATCTGGCGGATGCGCTCGCGGGTGACGTCGAACTGCTTGCCCACCTCTTCCAGGGTGTGGTCGGTGTTCATGTCGATGCCGAAGCGCATGCGCAGCACCTTGGCTTCCCGCGGCGTGAGCCCGCCCAGCACCTCCCGCACGGCTTCCTTGAGCCCTTCGCGGGTGGCGGAGTCGATGGGGGACATGACCATCACGTCCTCGATGAAATCCCCCAGGTGCGAGTCTTCGTCGTCGCCGATGGGGGTCTCCATGGAGATCGGCTCCTTGGCGATCTTCAGCACCTTGCGCACCTTGTCCTCGGGCATCTCCATGCGCTCGGCCAGTTCCTCGGGCACCGGCTCGCGGCCCATTTCCTGGAGCATTTGCCGCGAGACACGATTGAGCTTGTTGATGGTCTCGATCATGTGCACCGGGATGCGGATGGTGCGAGCCTGGTCCGCGATGGAGCGGGTGATCGCCTGGCGGATCCACCAGGTGGCGTAGGTGGAGAACTTGTAGCCGCGGCGATATTCGAACTTGTCCACCGCCTTCATCAGGCCGATGTTGCCTTCCTGGATCAGATCCAGGAACTGCAGACCGCGGTTGGTGTACTTCTTGGCGATGGAGATCACCAGGCGCAGGTTCGCCTCCACCATTTCCTTCTTGGCGCGGCGGGCCTTGGCCTCGCCGATGGACATGCGGCGGTTGATGTCCTTGATGTCGGACACGCGCAAACCGGAAGCACCCTCCAGAGCGGCAAGTTGCAGCTGGGCGCGGCGAATGTCCTCCACCTGATCGGCCACTGCGTCCGCATAGGGGGCGCTACCGTGGATCAGCTCTTCCAGCCATTCGGCCTCGCTCTCGCGCCCGGGGAAGGACTGCAGGAAATCCTTGCGCGGCATCTTCGCGCCCTTCACGCAGGCGCGCATGATCTCGCGCTCGTGGCGGCGTACCCGCTCGATGGTGCGGCGCAGGTTCTCCACCATCGCATCCATCACCTTGGGGCTGAACTTGAAGGTGAGGAACAGCTCGATCATTTCCTCGCGCAGCTTGGCGACCTTGTCGGTCTTGCTGCCGCCCTTCTCCAGGGCCTTGAGGGTGGCGTCGTAGAGCTCCCGCATGCGGGCGAACAGCGAGGCGGTGAGCTCCGGGTCCGGACCGGTGTCGGCAGGGGTCTCTTCTTCCTCGTCGTCCGAAGACTTCTCCTGCTTGGCGCCGCTGGTGTTGGGCGAGTTGATCTCCTCGCTGTGATCGCGGAAGCCGGCGACGATGTCGGTCAGGCGCATCTCGCCTTCCTCGACCTTGGTGTAGACGTCGATCAGCGCCCGGGCCGAGTCGGGGTAGGTGGCCAACGCCTTGAGCACCTGGTCGAGGCCTTCCTCGATGCGCTTGGCCAGCTCGATCTCGCCCTCGCGGGTGAGCAGTTCCACGGTGCCCATCTCGCGCATGTACATGCGCACCGGATCGGTGGTGCGGCCGAACTCGGCGTCCACGGCGGCCAGCGCGGCGGCGGCCTCCTCGGCTTCGTCCTCGTCGCTGGTCACGGCGGTGTCGCTCAGCAGCAGGGTGTCGGCATCGGGCGCGACCTCGTGGACATTGATGCCCATGTCGTTGATCATGCCGATGATGTCTTCGATCTGCTCCGGGTCGACGATGTCATCGGGGAGATGATCGTTGACTTCCGCATAGGTCAGGAAGCCTTGTTCCTTGCCCTTGGCGATGAGCTGCTTGATCTGAGACTGCTGGTCCTGGTTCATAACCGTTAGTTACCTGAGCTATCGTGGAAACGCTGCCGAACCGGCCATTGTAGTTCGGATATGGCGTCTGGCAATATCGTTAAGAAGGGTTGTCGGCGTCGCTGGAGCGGCCCTTCAGGCGCTTGATGAGCGCCTGCCATTCCTGGAGCTCCTCGCCGGCGAGTTGGTTGCGGGCGAGCTTCTCGTCCAGTTCCTGCAGGCGCTGCCTGTCCACCGACGTCTCCAGCCACGTCAGTGTGTCGCGGAATTCCTTGTCCACGCCGGCCTCGGGTACCATCGGGTCCCAGACCGCGAGCTTCCAGAGCGCGGCTTCGTGCGCGCTGCCCCTGAATCGCTCCAGAAGCGCACCGCTGCTGAGTTGCGGCTCACCTTCCAGTAATTCAAGCATGTCCGCGAGCAATTGCATGCCCGGCAGACCCGAGTCGCGAAAGCGCCGCGGCGCCTGCACCTGCGCGGCCAGCTCCGGGCGCTGCAGCAACAGGGCGACGGCCAGGCGCACCGGAGTGCGCTGTATCCGCTGCCCCTGGCGCCGGCGCTCCTCCCGGCTGCCGGCCGCCGGTGTGGCGGCGGGCGCCGGCCGTGCGGCGGCGGCCAGCTGATCCTCCACTCGCTGGGCATCCAGGCCGGTGAGCTCGGCCAGACGCTGCAGCATCATGTCGCGGAACACGCTGGGCGGCAGCTTGCGCAGCAGTGGGCCGGCTTTTTCCGCCACCCGGGCGCGCCCGTCCATGCTCTTCAGGTCCGTGTCCTCGGCCAGATGGTCGAAGAAGAACTCCGACAGCGGCCGGGCCTTGGCCAGCACCCCGGCGAAGCCCTCCGCGCCCAGTCGGCGTACCAGACTGTCCGGATCCTCGCCCTCGGGGAGAAACTGGAAGAAGGCCTGGCGCCCGTCACGTATCGCCGGCAGCGCGTTCTCCAGCGCCCGCCAGGCCGCGTCGCGGCCGGCGCGGTCGCCGTCGAAGCAGAACACCACATCGCGGCTCACCTGGAACAGCCGCTCCACCTGACGGGTGGTGGTGGCGGTGCCCAGGGTGGCCACGGCATAGTCGATGCCGAACTGCGCCAGGGCGACCACGTCCATGTAGCCTTCCACCACCAGCAGTTTCTCTGGGTGGCGGCGTGCCTGTAGACATTCGTATAGGCCGTAGAGTTCCTGCCCCTTGTGGTAGACCGGGGTTTCCGGCGAATTCAGGTACTTGGGTTGCTCGTCCCCCAGTACCCGGCCGCCGAAACCCACCACCCGCCCGCGCCGGTCCCGAATCGGGAACATGATGCGGTCGCGGAAGCGGTCGTAAGCGCGGCCGCCGTCCTTTTCAATGAGCAGGCCCGCTTCCACCAGCGGGCGGGACTGGCCCAGCTGGCGCAGCAGATTGTCCCAGCCCGGCGGGGCATAGCCCATGGCATAGCGCTGGGCGATCTCGCCGCTCAGGCCGCGGCCCTTGAGGTAATCCACCGCCCGGGCGCGCTCCGGGTGCTCGCGCAGCCAGCGCTGGTAACTCTGGGCGGCCTGGCCGAGCAGACGGTAGAGCTGTTCGTGCTGCGGCCGGGGGCCGGCCCCCTGGACCTCCCTGGGCATCTCCAGCCCGGCCTGGCGAGCCAGCAGCTCCACCGCATCGCGGAACTCCATCCGCTCGTATTCCATGAGGAACTGGATGGCGTTGCCGTGGGCGCCGCAGCCGAAACAGTGATAAAACTGCTTGTCCGGCGCCACGGTGAAAGAAGGCGTGCGTTCGTTGTGGAACGGGCAGAGCCCCGAGTAGTTGCGGCCGGCCTTCTTGAGCTTGACTCGGGCGCCCACCAGCTCGACGACGTCGGTGCGATTGACGACTTCATCGATGAACTGTTCAGGGATTCTGCCCGCCATGATCCGCCCATAACGCAAGGCCGCCCCGGTGGGGCGGCTCGCTGAAAGCATAGCTCGGCCGGCCGATGTTACTCGGTCAGCTTCGCCTTGACGCGGGCGCTGGCGGCGCCCAGATCGGCGCGCCCCTGCAGCTTCGGGCGCATGACGCCCATCACCTTGCCCATGTCCTGGATGCCGCCGGCGCCGGTTTCGCGGATGGCCTCGTCGATGATGGCCTCCACTTCGGCGTCGCTGAGCGGCTGGGGCAGGAAGTCATTGAGTATCTCGACTTCCGCGAGCTCCTTGGCCGCCAGATCCTCGCGCTGGGCTTGCCGGTACTGGACGGCGGCCTCGCGGCGCTGCTTGACCATCTTGGTCAGCACCGCCAGCACGGCCGCGTCGTCCATGTCCTGGCGCTCGTCGACCTCCCGCTGCTTGATGGCGGCGGTGATCATGCGCAAGGTCACCAGGCGGGTCTTGTCGCCGGCCTTCATGGCCGTCTTGACCGCGTCGGTGATCCGGGCCTTGAGCTCGCTCATGGTGCGAGGGCGCCCAGGCTCAGTACAGGCGAGTGCGACGTGCCACTTCGCGGGCGCGGCGCTTCAGGTGCCGCTTCACCGCGGCGGCCCGCTTGCGCTTGCGCTCCTGCGTGGGCTTTTCGTAGTGTTCGCGGCGACGGACCTCGGAGAGGACACCGGCCTTTTCGCAGGACCGCTTGAAGCGGCGAAGAGCGACCTCGAACGGCTCGTTTTCACGCACCTTAACGCTGGGCATGTAGGCTCACACCTTCCTTAAAAACAATGGATAATCGCCCGTTGGCGAAACTAGGGCGCAGCAGTTTAACCGCGCGCCCCGACGAATGCAAAAACGCCGGTGACGGCGGGAGAGACGAATGCGGGTTTTGGGTATAGAAAGCTCCTGTGACGAGACGGGTGTCGCCCTGTACGACGGCGAACAGGGGCTGCTGGGGCATGCCATCTACAGCCAGATCGAGACCCACGCCCGCTACGGCGGCGTGGTGCCGGAGCTTGCCTCCCGGGACCATGTGCGCAAGCTGTTGCCGCTGGTCGATGAGGTGCTGGCGCAGGCGTCACTGGCCAAGGCGGATATAGAAGGGGTCGCCTACACCCGGGGGCCGGGCCTGGTGGGCGCCTTGATGGTCGGGGCCTCGGTGGCGCGCTCGCTGGCCTGGGGGCTGGATGTGCCGGCGGTGGGTGTGCACCACATGGAGGCCCATCTGCTCGCTCCCATGCTGGAAGACCCGGCGCCCGAATTCCCCTTTCTCGCGCTGCTGGTCTCCGGTGGTCACACCCTGCTGGTACAGGTGGCGGGGCTGGGCCGCTACCGAGTGTTGGGCGAATCGCTGGATGATGCGGTGGGCGAGGCTTTCGACAAGACCGCCAAGCTCATCGGCCTGCCCTACCCCGGCGGCCCGGCGCTGGAAGCCCTGGCCCGGGAGGGTGATCCGGGGCGCTTTCGCTTCCCCCGCCCCATGACCGACCGCCCGGGCCTGGCCTTCAGCTTCAGCGGCTTGAAGACTTTCGCGCTGAATACCTTTCATGAGCACGGCGCGGCGGCGCGGGCCGACATTGCTCGCGCCTTCCAGGATGCTGTGGTGGAGACGCTCGCCATCAAGTGCCGCCGGGCGCTGGAGCAGACCGGCATGAAGCGCCTGGTGATCGCCGGCGGAGTGGGCGCAAACCAGGCGCTGCGCGAGCGGCTGGCGGCCATGAGCGAGGAGTTGGGAGCCGAGCTGTACTACCCCCGCCCGGCGCTGTGCACGGACAATGGCGCCATGGTTGCCTATGCCGGGCATTGTCGGCTGGTGGGCGGGGCCAGCGAGCCGCTGCGCTTCGACGTCACCGCCCGCTGGCCCCTCGAAGACCTGCGTCCCCCGCAGCCCCTCCCGTAGGGGCGGCCCCTGGCTGCGAACCTGTTCCTGGTCGTTCCTTTGACGGTGGTTGTACACCACAGAGGCACAGAGACACAGAGTTTCACAGAGAAGGCATTAACAATTTACTGATTCCTCTGTGCAGCTCTGTGTCTCTGTGCCTCTGTGGTTAATCCCTCCTAACCCTTCCGATCCAGCTTCCCCTCGGAGCCTTCCAGCAATTTTGCGATATTGCTCCGATGCCGCCAGTAGGTCAGCACCGTGATCAGCAGCATGGCCGCGCCCAGATAGCGTGAGCCGGTGGCGGCGTAAAGATAGGCTGGCGCCAGCAGAAAGGCGGTCAGCGCGGACAGCGACGAGATGCGGAAGGCCGCGGCCATGAGCAGCCAGGTGCCGGCCGTGGCGGCGCAAGCCACCCAGCTCCAGGCAAGTATGACCCCCAGCCCGGTGGCCACCCCCTTGCCGCCGCGAAAGCGGAAGAAGACTGGATACAGATGGCCGAGGAACGCGGCCAGCCCCACCAGGGCCTGGCTAATGTCGTCGGCCCCCAGGGCGCGGGCCGCCAGCACCGGCAGGGTGCCTTTGAGGAAATCCCCCAGCAGGGTCAGGGCCGCGGCCTTCTTGCCGCCGATGCGCAGTACATTGGTCGCGCCCGGGTTGTGGGAGCCGCTGGCACGCGGATCCGGCAGCCCCAGTGCACGGCAGACCAGGATGGCGGCGGACACGGAGCCGAACAGATAGCCAAGCAGGACCAGGGCGAAGGTGAGCAGCATACCGCGACTCCATCAGCGGGAAGTGACGCGGCGATTCTGCAGCAAAGCCCGGGCGGCGGCAATTTCGCACCCTTGGAAAGACACTGCGCCGTGCCCTTGGGTTTTGGCGGCGGCCAGGCGATGCCGGGGCGCTGCGCTTTGCAAGGGCGGCCACGCGGCGGAGCGGTGGCAGGCGGTCAGTGGCCCAAGGGAATCAATCAGTCTCTCCCTTGTTATAGTAGGCCCAAGGCATGGCTGGGCAGAGGTGTACGTGGACAGGCTCTTGATCAACGGTTTGCGGGTGGATGCGGTGATCGGCGTGCTCGACTGGGAGCAGCGGATTACTCAGCCGCTGCGGTTTGACCTGGAAATGGAGCTTGCCGCGGAGGCGATGGCCCGGACGGACGAGGCCGCGGGCCTGAGCGTGGATTACGCCCGGGTGGCGCAGTGCATCGCCGAGCGGGTGCGCAGCCGTTCCTGGGGCTTGATCGAGACGCTGGCCGAGGCGGTGGCCGAAGAGCTGCTGGGCCGCTTCCCTCTGCATCGTCTGCGGCTAACGCTGACCAAGGCCGTGCACGTCGACGGGGCCGGCGGCTTCGAGGCGGCGGTTTCCATAGAGCGCGGAGCGGACTGAATGGGCGGCATCCCGCAAATGGGTTTCCTGCTTGGTTTCGGCAGCAATATCGCGCCCGTCGAGAACGCCGGCCGTGTGCTGGAAGCGATGAGCGCGCGTTTCGGGCCGCTGTGCGTGTCCTCGGCCTACCGCACTGAACCGGTGGGCATGCGCACTGACACCGAGTTCCTCAATATGGCCTTGTACCTGCCCTGCGAACTCTCCGCCGCCGAGCTGAAGCGCTGGTGCTGCGGACTGGAGACCAGCCTGGGCCGCGATCGCAGCTGCTCGGATCGGAAATGGCGTGATCGGCCGGCGGATCTGGACCTGCTGAGTGAGGCCGAGCCGCTGGACGCCCTGCTGCGCCACGGCCCCGAGCGTTATTGCGATGCGAGCTACATGCGGGCCCCCCTGCGCCAGCTGTTTGCCGCCCTGGGCGGGCAGGCGGCACCGGCCGCGAAGGGGTGGTTGACGGTGCCATTGCGGGCGGCGCCCCCGCTGGCCGAGCAGGCGCGTTGGCTCCCCGGTGGCTTGCCTGGCGAGGAGGGTGCGCATGCGTACGCGCCTTGAGTCTGATCCGCCTCCGCCGCCCGCCGAAGCGCAGGCGCTGAGCGAGCAGCTGCAGGCGCGGCTGCGCGAACGCATGCGGGAAGCGGGGGGCAGTCTGCCATTCGATGCCTATATGCAGGCGGCCCTCTACGAGCCGGGGTTGGGCTATTACTCCGCGGGGCTTGCCAAGCTGGGGCCGGCGGGGGATTTCAGTACTGCACCGGAGCTGGCCGGGCTTTTCTCCGCCACCCTCGCCCTGCAGTGCGCCGAGGTGCTGGCCCGCACCGGCGGCGTGATACTGGAGCTGGGGGCGGGCACCGGGCGCATGGCGGCGGATATTCTCGCCGAGCTGGAGCGCCGCGAAGCCCTGCCGGCGCAGTACCTGATTCTGGAAGTGAGCGCCCATCTGCGACAGGTGCAGCGCGAGACCTTGGCCGAGCGGGTACCCCATCTGGCCGGGCGGGTGGCTTGGCTGGAGCGCCTGCCCGAGCAGCCCATCGACGGCGTGCTGCTGGCCAACGAAGTGCTGGATGCCCTGCCGGTAAAGCGGTTCGCGCTGGAGCCCGACGGCGGTCTGCGGGAGTACCACGTAACGCCCGCCGAGGAGGGCTTCACCTGGTCATTGCAGGCCCCGGGCGCCGCGCTGGCCGCGGCGGTGGAGGGCATTCAGAAAGACCTGGCGGCACCCCTGGGCGAGTATCACTCAGAATGGTGCCCGGGCCTTGCCGACTGGCTCACCGCCCTGGCGGGGGTGATGAACCGCGGTGCGATGCTGTTCGTGGACTACGGCTACCCGCGCCGTGAGTACTACCATCCCCAGCGTCACATGGGCACCCTGGTCTGCCACTACCGTCACCGGGGCCATGACAACCCCTTGCTGTTGACCGGCCTGCAGGACATCACCGCTTTCGTGGACTTCACCGCCGCCGCGCGCGCGGGCCTGGACGCGGGCCTGTCATTGCTGGGCTACAACACTCAGGCGCAATTTCTGCTCGGCGCGGGCCTGCCGCGGCTGATGGAAGAGGCCCTGGAAGGCGGCGATGAGCATGTCTACCTGCAACTGGCCCAGCAGGCCAAACGTCTGCTCCTGCCCGGCGACATGGGCGAGCGTTTCAAGGTGTTGGCGCTGGGGCGGGATTATCCCGATGCTCTCGCCGGTTTCAGCCTGCACGATCAAAGCGAGCGACTCGGCGTATGACCGCGCCGCCGCTGCAGCCCCGGGTTCTGGTGGCGGACGCCGATGCCCGAGCCCGCCAGGTGATGCGCCGTGTGCTGGAAACGGCGGATTATCAGGTGGAAGAGGCCGAGAACGTGGCCCAGGTGCGGGCCCGGGTGGCGCGGTTGACCCCGGACGCCTTCGTGCTCGACGCCCGGCTTCCCGGCGGCGGCGGGGTGGAGCTTTGCCAGTGGTTGCGGGACCAGGCGGCGTTCCGGGTTACCCCGGTGCTGCTGGTGAGCGGCGAGGAGGACCGGGCGCTGATGCGCCGCGCCTTTGCCGCCGGCTGTGATGATTTCACCCGCAAGCCCCTGGAGCCGATGTTGCTTTATGCGCGGCTGCGCAGCCTGCTGACCAGGCAGAATTATTTTCGCCAGCTGGAACAGGTGCGGGAGAAGCTTGCCCGCTACGTCTCGCCCCGGGTTCGTCAGGTCATCGAGCGTCGCTGCGCAGACGGTGCGGCGCTGCAGCCCGAGGAACGGGAAGTGTGCATCCTGTTCTCGGACATCCGTGATTTTACCGCGCTGAGCCAGCGTATTCCGGCGGCGAGCCTGTTCGCCGCGGTGAGCGCGCACCTGGGGGCGCAGGTGGAGATCGTCTACCGCCATCGGGGCTATGTGGACAAGTTCAGCGGCGACGGCATCATGGCCGTGTTCGACGGCCCGAACATGGTGGAAGACGCCTGTCGCTGCGCCCTGGCCATTCAGGCCATGAGTGCCGCCATGCCGCCGGTGGCCGAGGGGCTGCGGGTGCCGCTGGGCATCGGTATTCACCTGGGGCCGGTGGTGGTGGGGAACATCGGCAGTGGCGAGCACCTGGACTACACGGTGATCGGCAACAGCGTGAACCTGGCCGCCCGTCTGTGCGGCTACGCCCAGCCCATGAACATCGTCGTGTCCGAGGCGGTGCGGGCGCAGGTGGCGGAATGCCCCGGTTTTCTGTTCACCGAACCCCGGGCTACGCGTATCCGCGGGCTGAGCGAGCCGATGGTGCTGTACAGCCTGCTGGGAGCGGAGCAGGCGGTGAAGGCCGGCGGCGTGGCGGGGGCCGAGGGCTCCGGGAGGCGCTGATCAGCGCCCCGCTTCGGTGCCGGCCTCTCGCAGCGCTGCCACGGCCAGCCCCCGCGCGCGGCTGACTGCCTTGGCAATCGCCGCCCCCTTCAGGCCCTGTGCCACGAAGTCCCATGCCTGCACCTCACGGGTCGCGGCATAGGCCGCGCGCAGGTAGTCCGCCTGCGGGTAGGGCTTGTCTTCCAGGCCGGTGCGGCCGCGGGCATCGGCCTCGCAGGCAAGCAGGAACTGCTCCAGCCGCTCGGGTTTGCGGTAGGCATCCAGCTGCTCGAAAAGCTTCACCACGGTGTCTGGGCGCAGCTCTCGGGCGCGGTGGGCGTTGAGGTGCAGTCGGCACACCAGGCGGGCCAGATCCCGGTAGGCGCGGGGCGCGCGCAGGCGCTCGCAGACCGCCTCCACCAGGGGCACGCCCCGGGCCTCGTGGCCTATGTGCCGGGGCAGTAGCTTGGCGGGCGTGGTGCCCTTGCCCAGATCATGCAGCAGCGCCGCGTAGCGCACGGCCCGGTCCTCGCTCAGGCGCGCGGCCTGGTCCAGCACCAGCAGGGTGTGCACGCCGGTGTCCACCTCGGGGTGATACTCCTTGCGCTGGGGGATACCGAACAGACGGTCCAGTTCCGGCAGCAGCCGCGCCAGGGCGCCGCACTCGCGCAGCACGCGGATGAAGGGCGAGGGCTCGCGCTCACCGAGCGCCTTGTCCATTTCCTGCCAGACCCGTTCCGGTACCAGCGCATCCACCTCGCCGGCTTCCACCATCGCGCGGCATAGCGCCAGGGTCTCCGGCGCCACGGTAAAGCCCAGCGGGGCGTAGCGGGCGGCGAAGCGGGCCAGGCGCAAGATGCGCACCGGGTCTTCCGCGAAAGCGGGGGAGACGTGGCGCAGTACCCGATCTCGCAGATCCCGCAGCCCGCCGTAGGGGTCGACTACCTCGCCGGCCTCGTTGCGGGCCAGGGCATTGACGGTGAGATCACGGCGCGCCAGGTCTTCCTCCAGGGTGACCTCGGGTGCGGCGTGGAAGCTGAAGCCATGGTAGCCGGGCGCGGTCTTGCGCTCGGTGCGCGCCAGGGCGTACTCCTCATTGGTGTCCGGGTGCAGGAAGACCGGAAAGTCCTTGCCCACGGGTTTGAAGCCCTGCGCCGTCATCTGTTCGGGCGTGGCGCCCACCACCACCCAGTCCCGCTCCTTCACCGGCAGGCCGAGCAGTTCATCGCGCACCGCGCCGCCTACCAGATAGCAGCGCAGCCCCTTGCTGACGTGGGCGCTCATTGGCGACGGGCCTGGCGGCGGAACGCGTCGTAGCGGCGCCGGGTGGCGAGACTGGCCAGATAGCCCGGTGCCACGGCCTCCAGCCCGCTGGGGTGTATGCCGAAATGGGCCAGGCCGTTCTCGCGGCAGACATTGTCCACGGTGGCGGAGAGGTAATTGTCATAGCTGTAGGGCGTACCCGGGAGCAGCTGCAGCAACCGCCCCTGCAGCGCCGACAGGCCGTCGCCCAGCCCCAGGATGGCGCGTCGATGGCCGCTCAGCTCACCGGCGTAGCGCACCAGTTCGCGCAGGCTGTAGCTGCGCGGGCCGCACAGCTCGAAAGCCCGACCGTGGCTGGCGCGGTCTTCCAGCGCGCGGGTGAAGACCTCGGCTACATCGCCCACGTACACCGGGCTGAAGCGAGCCTTGGGGGTAGGTAGCGGGAAGACGCCGGGGCTTCGTTTCAGGAGCCCGGCGAAGCGGTTGAGGAACTGGTCCTCGGGGCCGAAGATGACCGAGGGGCGAAAGCTGGTGACGGCCAGATCCTCGCTCTGGGCTTCCAGTACCAGGCGCTCGCCTTCGGCCTTGCTGCGCTGGTAGCGGCTGGGAGCCCGGGCATCCGCGCCCAGGGCGCACATGTGCAACAGGCGCGGCACGCCGGTGGCGCGGCAGGCGGACAGTATCTTGCGGGGCAGGTCCACGTGGGCGCGCTGGAAGGCCGATTCACTGCCGTTGAGGATGCCCACCAGATTGATGACTGCGTCGCAGCCGCGAAAGTGTGCCTGCAGGTCCTGTTCGTCGTGCGCGTTAGCCTGCAGCAGCTGCAGCGTGGGCTGCACGATCAGCGGTGCGCGGTGGCGTTCCCGGTGGCGGCTGAGCACGCGCATGTGGATGCCGCGCTGGGCAAGGCGGTTTGCCAGGTGACGGCCGACGAAACCGGTGCCGCCCAAAATGCATACCGTGTGGATCTTCATGGGGCTGCTCCTTGGGTTGCGCGTATGATGTGCCTGCTACGCGCCTCCATTGTACGGAAAAGCGCGGGGCTTGGGCTCGAGCCGCGGCGCACGCGGTGTGAATGGGGATTGTTCGTGGAAACCTGGTTGATTTATTTGCTCGCCGGCGGCTTTGCGGGGTTGACCTCGGGTCTGTTCGGGATCGGCGGCGGTGTGGTGGTGGTGTCGGTGCTGCTGTTCGTGTTCGGCATGCAGGAGGTGCCGCAGGCTGTGCGTATGCACTTGGCGGTGGGGACCTCGCTGGCGACGATCGTGATCACCGCGCTCTCCTCGGTGCGGGCGCATCACAAGCTCGGGGGCATTCTCTGGCCGGTGTTCCGGCGGCTCGCGGCGGGGCTGGTGATCGGTGTGGTGCTGGGGGCGGTGATCGCCGATGTGCTCAGCGGTTCGGCGCTCCAGCGGGTATTCGCGGTGTTCATGGTCGCGGTCTGTCTGCAGATGCTGTTCGGCGGTGCGCCCGCCCCCCATCGCCAGGTTCCGGGGCGGGCGGGGCTGATGCTGGGCGGCGGGGTGATCGGCACTTTCTCCTCCATGCTGGGCATAGGGGGGGGTAGTTTGACGGTGCCATATCTGGCCTGGCATGGGGTGCCCATGCGCCAGGCGGTGGGCACCGCCGCCGCGGGCGGCTTGCCGATCTCGCTGGCGGGCGCGGCGAGCTTCGTGGTCACGGGTTGGGGCGAGGCGGGTTTGCCGGCGGGCGCTACCGGGTATGTGTATTGGCCGGCGGTGCTGGGTATCGTGCTGATGAGCGCCTTGATCGCGCCGGTGGGGGCGAAGCTGGCGCATCGGCTGCCGCAGCTCTTGCTGAAGCGGGTGTTTGCCGGGTTCCTGTTGTTGATTGCGGTGCGTTTGCTGCTGGGTTGAGCTTCCCGGCCCGCGTGGGGTGGTCCCTGTGCACCGCCGCCTGTAGGGGCGGCTCATGGCCGCGATTCTTCACGCCGCGGAACCACGGCGGTCGGAGAATCGCGGCCATGAGCCGCTCCTGCATGGCGAGGAGCGGTGTGGGTTTCAGGACAGGTCCAGCTTCTTCTCCAGATAATGGATGTTGGTGCCGCCTTGCTGGAAGGCCGCATCCGCCATGATGTCCTGCTGCAGCGGGATGTTGGTCTTGATCCCGCTGATCACCACTTCGGACAGCGCCGTGCGCATGCGCGCGATGGCGGTTTCCCGGGTTTCGCCGTGGGTGATGATCTTGCCGATCATGGAATCGTAGTGGGGCGGCACGAAGTAGCCGTTGTAGATGTGCGAATCCACGCGCACGCCGGGGCCGCCGGGGGCGTGGAACTGCTCGATGCGTCCCGGCGAGGGGATGAAACGTTCCGGATCCTCGGCATTCAGGCGGCACTCGATGGCGTGGCCGCGCAACACCACGTCCTCCTGGCGATAGCCCAGCGGTTCACCGGCGGCGATCAGGATCTGCTCCTTGACGATGTCGATGCCGGTGACCATCTCGGTGACCGGGTGCTCCACCTGCACGCGGGTGTTCATCTCGATGAAGTAGAACTCGCCGTCCTGGTAGAGGAACTCGAAGGTGCCCGCGCCCCGGTAGCCAATGGCGCGGCAGGCCTCGGCGCAGCGCTCGCCGATCCGGCTGCGCTGCTCCTCGGTGATACCCGGCGCCGGGCTCTCTTCCACCACCTTCTGGTGGCGACGCTGCATGGAGCAGTCCCGCTCGCCCAGGTGGATGGCGTTGCCGTGCTGGTCGGCCAGGACCTGGATTTCCACGTGCCGCGGGTTGTCCAGGAACTTCTCCATGTACACGGTGGCGTCGCCGAAACCGTTGAGCGCCTCGGTCTTGGTCATGCTCACGGCGTTGGCCAGGTTGGCTTCGCTGTGCACCACCCGCATGCCGCGCCCGCCGCCGCCGGCGGCGGCCTTGATGATCACGGGGTAGCCGATCTCGCGGGCGATGCGCAGATTCTCGTCGACATCGTCCCCCAGGGGGCCACCGGAGCCGGGCACGCAGGGAATGCCGGCTTCCTTCATCGCCCGAATCGCCGAGACCTTGTCGCCCATGACGCGGATGGTCTCGGCACTGGGGCCGATGAATACGAAGCCGGACTCCTCCACTCGCTCGGCGAAGTCCGCGTTCTCGGCGAGAAAACCGTAGCCGGGGTGAATGGCCATGGCGTCGGTGACTTCGGCAGCGCTGATCAGCGCCGGCACATTGAGGTAGCTTTCCGAGGAGGGCGGCGGCCCTATGCAGACCGTTTCATCGGCCAGGCGCACGTGTTTCAGGTCACGGTCCGCGCTGGAGTGCACGGCCACGGTCTTGATGCCCAGCTCGCGGCAGGCGCGCTGAATGCGCAACGCGATTTCGCCGCGGTTGGCAATGACGATTTTTTCGAACATGAAGCGAGTGTCCCTGTCGGGCTTATTCGATGACGAACAGCGGCTGATCGAATTCCACCGGCTGGCCGTTGTCCACCAGGACCGCGGCGATCACGCCATCCTTGTCGGCCTCGATCTGGTTGAGCATCTTCATCGCTTCGATGATGCACAGGGTGTCGCCGGCCTTGACCCGCTGGCCTTCCTCCACGAAGGGCGCGCTGCCCGGGGCGGGGGCGCGGTAGAAGGTGCCGACCATGGGCGAGCACATGGTGTGGCCGGCCGGCAGGCCGGGCGCGCTGTCGGCAGCCTTGCCTTCGGCGGCGGCGGGCGCCGGGGCAGCCGGTGCCGGCGCGGCGGGCGCCGGTGCGGCATACTGCTGTACCGGGGCGGGGGCGGCACGGCTCGTGCGGCTGATGCGTACCGATTCCTCGCCTTCCTTGATTTCGATCTCGGCGACGCCGGACTCTTCCAGCAGTTCGATCAGGCGTTTTACCTTGCGAATATCCATGAGGCCTTATCCTTGTTGGGAAGCGATGTGTCGAAGCGCTGCCTGCAGCGCGAGTTCGTAGCCCTGCGGGCCCAGGCCGCAGATCACGCCCAGCGCCACGTCCGAGAAGTAGGAGCGTTGCCGGAACGCCTCCCGGGCATGGACGTTGGACAGATGCAGCTCGATGAACGGTATGCCGACGCCCAGCAGGGCATCGCGCAAGGCGATACTAGTGTGCGTGAAAGCCGCGGGGTTGAAGATGATGAAGTCCACATCCCGCGCCGCCGCATGGATGCGCTCCACCAGCGGCTGCTCCCCGTTGGCCTGGAAGCTTTCAAAACCCACGCCGGCCTGCTCGCACAAGGTGCGCAGGCGGGCGTTGATGTCATCGAGGGTGTCGCTGCCGTAGATCTGCGGCTCGCGCGTACCGAGCAGATTCAGATTCGGTCCGTTGAGCGCCAGGATCGTGGCCATTGGAATCCCCGCAGCCGATGCAGTGGGCGGTTAGAGAGTCATGCCGCGGGTTTCTTCGTCCCGCCGGGGCGGGATTTTGAACCAACTATGGATTGATGTCTAGTTGCCCGGAGTTGCCAGCCAGATCGCCGCAATTGTTCACCAGGTGGTTGGCCGAGGCTACTCGGCCAGCAGCCGGCGCACCGCCGGTTCGATGTCGGCGCGGGTCACTTCCTGAGCGAATATCTTCTGTACTCGACCCTGGGCGTCCAGCAGCACAGTGTAGGGCAGGGTGCCGCGCTCGTTGCCCCAGGCTGCCATCAGATCCATGGCGTCCTGCACGCCATGGAGGATGGGGTAGTTCATTTCAAGCTTCTCGGCGAAGGCGGCCGCCGCATCGGCCCGGTCCACGGCGATGCCCAGGACCTGCAGGCCCTGATCCTCATAGTCCTGCTGCAGCGCGACGAAGACCGGGATCTCCTTCACGCAGGGCGGGCACCAACTGGCCCAGAAATTCACCACCCGAGGCTGGCCCTGCCAGTGGGCAACACTCTGCACCTCGCCGGCGAGATTGGGCAGCGGGGTGGCGGCCGGGTCGGGGGCATTGAGCTGGCGCCACAGCGCATGGCCCCCGAAGGCGGCCGCCAGGGCCAGCAGCAGGAGCAGCGCCGGGATCAGCAGACGATTCACGGTCACAGGCTGGTTCCTCCCAGCGCCTCGCGGCTGTGGCGGGCGAACTCTTCCGGCCCCATGAAGCCGAGCACCCGGTAATCGCCCCGCTCTTGGCCGCTGGGGTCGATGAACAGCACCGCCGGCGGCAGGAAGACCTGCAGTTCGTCCAGCAGCGCCTTGTCGGTGGCGTCCATGGCGGTGACGTCCACCCGCAGCATCAGTGCTCCTTCCAGAGCCTGGCGCACCGCGGGGTCGGGGAAAGTGCGCCGTTCCAGTTGCACACAATAAACACACCAGTCGGCGTAGACGTCGATCAGTGCCGGTTGGCCGGCCGCCCTGGCGCGGCGCAGGGCATCGTGCAGTTCCGCGCGGCTGGCCACGTTGACGAAGCCCAGGGCATCCGTTCCGGTGCCTTGCGGCGCGGACACGGCCTGGCCGTCGCCGGGACTGCTCAGCGCGACGAGCGGTCGCCAGATGTCATCCCGCCCCGAGGCCGCCCCCACCAGCAGCAGCGCACCCCAGATCAGCAGTACCAGCCCGGCGCTCTTGCGCGCCCGGGGCCAGCCGCCGCTGGCCGGGCCGAGCCGATCCAGCGCCCCCAGATACACGGCCACGCCGATCAGCAAGGCGCCCCACAGCCCCAGCGCGATGGCCGGGTCCAGGAGGCGCTCCAGCATCCATAGTGCCACCACCAGGAACAACACACCGAAGACCTGCTTGACGCGCGTCATCCAGGCGCCGGCCCGGGGCAACCAGCGCCCGGCGGCGGTGCCGATGAGCAACAGCGGCGCGCCCATGCCGTTGGCCAGCACGAACAGCGCCAGGCCCCCCAGCCAGAGGTTCTCGGTGGTGGCGATGAAGGCCAGGGCGGCGATCAGGGCGGGGCCCGAGCAGGCGCCGACGATCAGTGCCGACAGTGCCCCCATGATGGCCACGCCCAGGACGCTGCCGCCGCGTTGGCGTCGCGAGAGTTCATTGATCCGGGTCTGCCAGCGGCTGGGTAGTTGCAGCTCGTAGAGCCCGAACATGGACAGCGCCAGCAACACGAACAGCGCGGCGAAACCGCCCAGCACCCAGGGGCCCTGCAGGTCCGCCTGCACCGCCCGGCCGCTCAGTCCCGCCAGCATGCCGGCGATGGCGTAGGTGATGGCGCTGGCCTCCACGTAGATGAGCGAGAGCCAGAAGGCCCGCGCGCCGCCGCGTCGGTGACGATCCCCGGCGATCAGCCCGGAGAGGATGGGGATCATGGGGTACAGGCAGGCGGTGAAGGCGAGCAGCAGGCCGGCGACGAAGAAGCCGCCCAGGATCGCGGGCAGGCTGCCCTCGCTGAGCAGACTGCCCAGCACGCCGGTGCCTGCCAGAGCGCCGGCGCTGGCCGAGGCCGGCGCGCTGTCGGGCGCGGTGCCGACGCCCTCGGGTGTGAGGCTCGCTTCGTGGGTGCTGGGCGGGTAGCAGATGCCACGCTTCCAGCAACCCTGGTAGTGCACCGTGAGGGTGCTCTGACGGGTCAGCGGTTCGGCCAGCTGCAGCGCCATGGTGACGGGGAGGTCGTAGATTTCGGTGCGACCGAAGAATTCGTCCTCGGTGACCGTGCCGTCGGGCAGTTGCACCGCGGCCAGGTCAGCCTGTTCGCCGTTCAGTTCGAAGCGTAGCTTGTCACGGTACAGGTAATAGTCCGGGGCAATGTCCCAGCGCAGCTCGATGCGATCGGCGGCGAGCAGACGCACATCCAGCGGAAAGGCTTCTTCCACCGGCAGCGGCAGGTCACCCTGGGATTTGCCGCCGAACAGGCTCTGCCCGGCCGCGGATTGCCCGAACAGGGCGAACAGCAGACAGCCGATGAAGACCAGCGTGCGATTCATGAGGGCTTGCGCTGGTCGGTCTGCAGGGTGATCCAATGCAGATAGTCGCTCAGCCCCTTGGCCACCGGAAGGGCAATGATCTCGGGCACCTCGTAAGGGTGCAGGCGCTGGATGGTCTGTTCCGCCTTGCGGTAGGCGCCGGCGACGGTCTTGATGATCAGCAGCACTTCCTGATCTCGCTCCACCTTGCCCTGCCAGGCGTAGATGGAGGTCAGGCCCGGGACGATGTTGGCGCAGGCCGCCTCGCCGTACTCCACCAGGGTGTTGGCGATCTCCTCGGCGGTCCCGGTGTCCGGGCAGGTGCACAACAGCACCAAATGCTCGCTGCTCATGGGTCAAGTCTCCTGCGTGGGTGCGGCTTGAATTGTAACACCGCGGTAGCCACGTCCCGGGCTAGGGAGGCACTGTTCAATTCCCTTGGGTCTGCGCGGCCTGTGAGTGATTGCACCCGCAGCCATTGACCCGAGCATGCTCCGAAGGTTCCCCGCGAATCCCGGGAGGGGTGCTTGACAGGGCTTTTTGCGTGTCTATCATTAGCACTCACCTGAGGCGAGTGCTAACAGTCGCCGAAGCGAAAACACTAGATGTAAGTCTTCAGACCCGAAGATAGGGAGATTGACCCCGATGAACATTCGTCCTTTGCATGATCGCGTGATCATCAAGCGCGTAGAAGAAGAGCGCACCTCGCCCGGCGGGATCGTGATCCCGGACAGCGCCACCGAGAAGCCCGTCCAGGGTGAGGTGGTCGCCGTGGGCAACGGCAAGATGCTGGACAACGGCGAGCAGCGCGCGCTGGACGTGAAGGTTGGCGACAAGGTGCTGTTCGGCAAGTACTCCGGCACCGAGGTAAAGGTGGGCGGCGAAGATCTCCTCGTGATGCGCGAGGAAGACATCATGGCCGTCGTCGAGGGCTGAAGACGCCCCGCGCGCCACACAAGCTCACTGAACAACATATTCTAGAGGTCTAACGAACAATGGCTGCGAAAGACGTACGCTTCTCCGATGACGCGCGCCACCGCATGGTCGCCGGCGTCAACACCCTGGCCAACGCCGTGAAGGTCACCCTGGGCCCCCGCGGTCGCAACGTGGTGCTGGACAAGAGCTTCGGCGCTCCCACCGTGACCAAGGACGGCGTGTCCGTCGCCAAGGAAATCGAACTCAAGGACAAGTTCGAGAACATGGGCGCCCAGATGGTCAAGGAAGTCGCCTCCCAGACTTCCGATGTGGCCGGTGACGGCACCACCACCGCCACCGTGCTGGCCCAGGCCATCCTGCGTGAAGGCATGAAGGCCGTGGCCGCGGGCATGAACCCGATGGATCTCAAGCGTGGCATCGACAAGGCCGTGCTTACCCTGACCGAGCAGCTGGCCACCCTGTCCAAGCCCTGCGAGGACGACCGGACCATCGCTCAGGTCGGCTCCATCTCCGCCAACTCCGACGAGGTCATCGGCCGCATCATCGCCGATGCCATGCAGAAGGTCGGCAAGGAAGGCGTGATCACCGTCGAGGAAGGCTCCGGCCTGGAGAACGAGCTGGACGTGGTCGAGGGCATGCAGTTCGATCGCGGCTACCTCAGCCCCTACTTCATCAACAACCAGCAGAGCATGTCCGCGGAGCTGGAGGACGCCTACGTCCTGCTCTTCGACAAGAAGATCTCCAACATCCGCGAGCTGCTGCCGATTCTGGAAGGTGTCGCCAAGTCCAACCGTCCGCTGCTGATCGTGGCCGAGGACGTGGAAGGCGAAGCCCTGGCCACCCTGGTGGTCAACAGCATCCGCGGCATCGTCAAGGTCGCCGCCGTCAAGGCGCCCGGCTTCGGTGATCGTCGCAAGGCCATGCTGCAGGACCTGGCCGTGCTCACCGGCGGCACCGTGATCTCCGAGGAAGTGGGCCTGTCCCTGGAGAAGGCCTCCCTGGACGACCTGGGCAGCGCCAAGAAGGTGCAGATCACCAAGGAGAACACCACCATCGTCGACGGCGCTGGTCGCAACGAAGACATCAAGGCCCGGGTCGATCAGATCCGTGCCCAGATCGAGGAAGCGACCTCCGACTACGACAAGGAGAAGCTGCAGGAGCGGGTGGCCAAGCTCGCCGGCGGCGTGGCCGTGATCAAGGTGGGTGCCGCCACCGAGATGGAAATGAAGGAGAAGAAGGCCCGCGTCGAGGATGCCCTGCACGCCACCCGCGCCGCGGTGGAAGAAGGCATCGTCCCCGGTGGCGGTGTGGCCCTGATCCGTGCCCAGCACGCGCTGGAGAGCCTCAAGGGCGACAACCACGACCAGGATGTGGGCATCGACATCATCCGCCGGGCCATCGAGGCGCCGCTGCGCACCATCGTGCAGAACGCCGGCGGTGAAGGTTCCGTGGTGGTGGATGCCGTTCGCAAGGGTGAAGGCAACTACGGTTACAACGCCCAGACCGGCGAGTACGGCGACATGGTCGAGCTGGGGATCCTGGACCCGACCAAGGTTACCCGCTCGGCGCTGCAGAACGCGGCTTCCGTGTCCGGCCTGATGATCACCACCGAGTGCATGGTTGCCGAGGCGCCGAAGGAAGAAGGCGAAGGCGGCGGCATGCCCGATATGGGTGGCATGGGCGGCATGGGTGGCATGGGCGGCATGATGTAAGCCCGGTCCCCAGGCCCCAGGCCTGAGCCCCGAAAACCCCGCGCCCCGGCGCGGGGTTTTTTATTGTGCTTCGCGGGTTGGCGGGAGAACCCACAGATCCCTCGATGGTGATGCCAGGCGGGCCGGCAGGCTTGGCGCGGACCCTCTCGGCGCGGAACCTGGGGCGGGTACGGCCGGCGGCGGACCACGATTTGGCACCGGGCTGCGCCCGGCGCTCCCCTGCGCTTCTCGCGAATCCCCTTCCGGCTGCGATGCTCGGCTGCATCGACAGCCGCCGCCAGGGCCTTCACGCGCCGGTGGGCGTTCCACCAGCAATCGGGGGCCGGGTCAGGGTGAGGTGCGCGGTGCCCGGCTTGCGTTGCCGTCCGCGGGGCGCCGCCCTGCGGCTTCGGTGTTCAATCCAGCGGCGGCAGGTGGCGGCGCTGATCCTCGTGCAGGTCCACCTCGTGCACCGCCAGTACCGGCTGACGGGCATGGCGCACCAGCCATTCGGTGGCGGAGCCGTGGAGAAAGTGCGCCAGGCCCGTGCGGCTGCCGGTGCCCATGGCGATCATGTCGGCCTCCCAGGCGTCCGCGTGCTCACTGATTTTCTCCGCAGCCTTGCCGATCTCCAGGGCGATCTCCTCACCATCCAGTGCCCAGGCCTCGAGCCGGTCCCGGGCCTGCTGTTCCGCTTCGCCGCGGATTTCCTTGGCGTGCATGGGGTTGATCTTCGGTTCGGCCGTCCTGGAGGCCAGTTCGCTGGGGTTCAGCACATGCAGCAGGCGCACGGTGGCGCCCTCCGGGCAGTAGTCCCGAGCCACGGCCAGTGCGCAGGCGGAAGCCCGGGAGAAGTCCACGGGGACGAGTATGCGTCGCAGCATTGTGTTGAAACTCCCTTGGTCTGGGGCATCTGTTACAGGGGCGGCGGCAGCTACAGGGCGCGCCGAAGCGCTGCCTGCGCGCCCGGGTGCTGCCTTGTTGCTTGGGCTCCAGTGTCGCGTCTGCGTGCGCCGCTTTCCAGCGCTTTTTGCCCGCCGCGCTTGCGGCGGCGCAGCACAAGTCCTAGAATTCGCCACCTCCTGTCACGGGTCAAGGCCGCGGTCATGCGGCGAGATCGTTTCCGTCGGCTGCAAGGCCCGATGGTTTAGATGCGCCACGCATCCGCGCCCCCGCCCCGCACACCGCTGTACCGAACGGAATCGGCTCCGGCCCGTCCAGTCAAACCCGACTCGGCGCCTTCAGGTGCGCCCCGAACGCAGAGACTGTGCATGTCGTCCCAGACTTTCAAACGCGGCTCCTGGACCCTGCGCCAGCAGTGGTTCTCCAATGTGCGCGGTGATCTGATCGCCGGGATCGTGGTGGCCCTGGCGCTGATCCCCGAGGCCATCGCCTTCTCCATCATCGCCGGGGTGGACCCCAAGGTGGGGCTGTACGCCTCCTTCACCATGGCGGTGACCATCGCCTTCGCCGGGGGGCGCTCGGGGATGATCTCGGCGGCCACGGGCGCCATGGCGCTGTTGATGATCGACCTGGTGGCCGATCATGGGCTGGAGTATCTGTTCGCCGCGACCATCCTCACCGGGGTGCTGCAGATCATCTTCGGGGCGCTGAAACTCGCCCGTTACATGATGTTCATACCGCGCACGGTGATGCTGGGCTTCGTCAACGCCCTGGCCATCCTGATCTTCATGGCGCAGCTGCCGCATTTCGTCGGCCTGGGCATGACCACCTATGTCATCGTCGCCGCGGGCCTGGCGATCCTCTACGGGCTGCCCTACATCACCCGCGCGGTGCCGCCGGGGCTGGTGGCCATCGTGCTGCTCACCGTGGTGGTGGTGTTCTTCGACATTCCGGTGCGCACCGTGGGGGATATGGGCGAGTTGCCTGACGGCATGCCCTTCTTCCATCTGCCGGCGGTGCCGCTCAACTGGGAGACGCTGCAGATCATCTTCCCGGTGGCCCTCGCCCTGGCGCTGGTGGGCCTGCTGGAATCCCTGCTCACCGCGTCCATCCTCGATGACCTGACCGATACGCCCAGCCGCAAGAACACCGAGTCCCGCGGCCAGGGCATCGCCAATATCGTCACCGGCTGCTTCGGCGGCATGGCGGGCTGCGCGATGATCGGCCAGTCCATCATCAACATCAAAAGCGATGGTCGGGGGCGGCTGTCCACGCTGGCCGCGGGCATCTACCTGCTGTTCTTCATCCTGGTGCTGGGCGAGTGGGTGTCGCTGATTCCCATGCCCGCGCTGGTGGCGGTGATGATCATGGTCTCCATCAGCACCTTCGACTGGACCTCCATTCCCATGCTGACGAAGCTGCCCCGCAGCGATGCCTTCGTGCTGATCGTCACGGTGGCGACCGTGGTGCTCACTCACGATCTGGCCAAGGGCGTGTTCGCCGGCGTGCTGCTGAGTGCGGTGTTCTTCGCCCGCAAGATGGTGCGGCAGATCCATGTGCGCGCCGAGGACAGCGCGGACGGGCGGCATCGCACCTATCATGTGTCCGGCGCGCTGTTTTTCGTTGCCGTGGACCATTTTCTCGCCGGCTTCGACTACCAGGCCGGGGTGCCCAAGGTGACCCTGGACTTCAGCCACGCTTCGCTCTGGGACAGCTCCGCCATCGGTGCCGTGGACAAGGTGGTGGGCAAGCTGCGGCGCAGCGGCGCGGACGTGGACGTAATCCCGCCGGAGTACGAGGGGCGGGAGCTGTTGGAGAAGCTCGCGGCCTATGACAAACCGGGTCGCGATGGGGCCGGCCACTAGGGAGGCGCTGATCGGCTCCCTGGCGCCTCCGACCCTCTAACGGGTAGGCCGCCCGCTCCCATGGGGCGAGACTTCGCTGTAAGCTCGCCCCATGAGCATGGACAAGGCCCTCCAAGCGCTCCCCGACGCCCTGCGTGAGCAAGTGGCCGGCTGGTGGGCGGATTTCCACGCCGAGCAGACACTGCCCGCAGCCCCCGCGGTGGGAGAAAGCCTTCCCCGGGTCTGGGCCTGCAGTGAATTTGTCGCCCGCGCCTGCCTGCGCCAGCCCGGCCTGCTCGCCGAGCTCTCCGATAGCGGCGATCTCGGCCTGGTCTACGGTGCGGACGCTTACCGGGACCGCTTGGCCCGGTTGCTGGAGGGCGTTACTGAGGAACAGGCCCTGGCTCGTGCGCTGCGCCTGTTTCGCCGCCGGGAGATGGTCCGTATCGCCTGGCGGGATCTGGCCGGCTGGGCGGCGCTGGACGAAGTGCTGCGGGATCTGTCGGCGCTCGCCGAGACTTGCATCGATCTCACCCTCGACCGCCTGCATGCCTGGCAGTGCGCCGAGTGGGGCGTGCCCCGCAACGAGGCCGGCACCGAGCAGCGCATGGTGGTGCTCGGCATGGGCAAGCTCGGCGGCGGCGAGCTGAACTTCTCCTCCGACATCGACCTGATCTTCGCCTTCCCCGAGCCCGGAGAAACCGACGGCAAGAAGCCGCGGGACAACGAAGAGTTCTTCACCCGCCTGGGTCGGCGGCTGATCACCGCCCTGGATGCCACCACCTCCGACGGGCAGGTGTTCCGCGTCGACATGCGTCTGCGTCCCTACGGCGCCAGCGGCCCCCTGGCGGCGAGTTTCGATGCGTTGGAACATTACTACCAGCACCAGGGCCGGGAGTGGGAACGCTACGCCTTCATCAAGGCCCGCCCGGTGGGTGGCGACTACCAGGCCGGCGCCGAGTTGCTGGAGATGCTGCGCCCCTTCGTCTATCGCCGGTACCTGGACTACGGCGCGCTGGAAGAGTTGCGTGCCATGAAGGCGATGATCATGCGCGAGGTGGCGCGCCGGGGGCTGGAGGGTAACGTCAAGCTCAGCCGCGGCGGTATCCGCGAGATCGAGTTCATCGGTCAGGCCTTCCAGTTGATCCGCGGCGGGCGCGAGCCGGCCCTGCGAGAGCGGCGCATACTGCCGGTGCTCGCGCACCTGGGCGAGACGGACACTCTCCCGCCCCGGGCGGTGGGCGAGCTGCAGGAAGCCTATGTGTTCCTGCGCCGGGTCGAGAACCGCCTGCAGGCGGTGAACGACCGCCAGACTCATGACCTGCCAGTGCTCGAGCGCGAGCGCGTCCGTCTGGCCTATGCCATGGGATTCGACAGCTGGGAGCGGTTTCGGGAAGCGTTGGATCATCATCGCCGCGCGGTGCAGGACGGTTTCGATCAGGTCTTCGTGGCTCCGCAGGCGGAAGGCGAGGAGCGCAATTTGCTCGCCGAGCTCTGGCGGGGCGAACTGGACGAGCAGGCCGCCACCGTGGTGCTGGAGCAGCAGGGCTTCGGCGACCCGGTGGAGGCCCTGCGCCGGGTCGCGGCTTTCCGGGGGAGCTCCGCCGCCCGTGCGTTGAGCACCCAGGGGCGCGCTCGGCTGGCCCGGCTGATGCCGTTGCTGCTCGGCGCCATTGGTGCCGCGTCCGGCCCCGATGAGACCCTGGCCCGCATCCTCGAGATGCTGGAAGCCATCGCCCGGCGCACCGCCTATCTCTCCCTGCTGGTGGAGCACCCCATGGCGCTCTCCCAGCTGGTGCGGCTGTGCGCCGGCAGCAGCTGGATCGCGCGGTATCTGGCCCGCCACCCCCTGCTGCTGGACGAGCTGCTGGATCCGCGCACGCTCTACGCGCCGCTCAAGCGCGACGCGCTCGCCGAAGAGCTCTCGCACCGGCTCGCCGGCGTGGATCCGCTGGATCAGGAGCAGACCATGGAGCTGCTGCGGCTGTTCCAGCAGACCAACACCCTGCGGGTGGCTGCCGCGGACATCAGTGGCGCGGTGCCGCTGATGGTGGTCAGCGACTACCTGACCTGGTTGGCGGAGGCCCTGGTCGAGCAGGTGCTGGCGCTGGCCTATGCGCAGATCAGCGCCCGCTACGGCCGCCCGCGGGTGGAGGTCGACGGCGAGCGGCGAGAGCCGGGCTTTGGCATCGTCGCCTATGGCAAGCTCGGTGGTATCGAGCTCGGCTATGGGTCCGATCTGGACCTGGTGTTTCTCTACGAGGCCGAGGGGGAGCCGCTGGGCACTGACGGCGAGCGTTGTCTGGACAACGCCGTGTTCTTCGCCCGGCTCACCCAGCGCATCATCCACATACTGGGCACCACCACGCCGGGGGGCACCCTTTACGACGTGGATACCCGGCTGCGCCCCAGCGGCGAGTCCGGCCTGCTCACCATCGGACTGGACGCGTTCGCCGAGTATCAGCGGGACAAGGCCTGGACCTGGGAGCACCAGGCCCTGGTGCGGGCCCGCTACGTGGCGGGCAATGCGCGGCTGGGCGAGGGTTTCGAGGCGGTCCGCCGCGAGACCCTGTGTCGGGAGCGCGCGCCGAACGTGCTGCGCCGGGAGGTGCGGGAGATGCGCGAGCGCATGCGTGGCCAGCTGGCCACGGGTGGCGCGAATGAGTTTGACCTGAAGCAGGACCGCGGCGCTATCGCTGATATCGAGTTTGTGGTGCAATATGGCGTTCTGTCGGGGGCGGCCCGACACCCGCAACTGCTGCGATACACGGACAATATCCGCCTGCTGGACGCGCTGGCCGAGGTCGGTTGGCTGAACAGCGAAGATGCCGTGCTGCTGGCCGACGCCTACCGGGCCTATCGCGCCAAGGTGCACCGGCTGACCCTGCAGGGCCAGTTGGCCCGTGTCGCCGCCGACGAGTTTACCGAGTACCGCCAGGCCGTAAGCGCGCTTTGGGGGCGCTTGATGGAAGAGGCAAGTGAGCCGGACGGCGCGTCCGGTGCTGACTGAGGAGATCCCTGCCCATGACGATGGATGATCGCGACGGCGTCATCTGGTTCGATGGCGAGTTCGTGCCCTGGCGTGATGCCAAGGTCCATGTGCTCACCCATACCCTGCATTACGGCGTCGGCGTATTCGAGGGCATCCGTGCCTACAAGACGCCCCGGGGCACGGCCATCTTCCGGCTCGAGGAGCACACCCGGCGGCTGCTCAATTCCGGCAAGATCCTCGGTATCGACATCCCCTGGAGCGCCGAGGAGATCAACCGCGCCTGCCTCGCGGCGGTGCGCGAGAACGGTCTGGAGAGCGCCTATATCCGGCCCATGTGCTTCTACGGCTCCGAGGGCATGGGCCTGCATGCCCACAACCTGGAAGTGCACATGATCGTCGCCGCCTGGGAATGGGGCGCGTACCTGGGTGCGGAGAACATGGAGCGGGGCATCCGCATCAAGACCTCCTCCTACACCCGCCACCATGTGAACTCCAACATGTGCCGGGCCAAGTCCAACGGCGCCTACATCAACTCCATCATGGCGCTGCAGGAAGCTGAATCCAGTGGCTATGACGAGGCGTTGCTGCTGGACGCCGACGGCTACGTGGCCGAGGGCTCCGGCGAGAACTTCTTCCTGGTGCGCGACGGCGTGCTCTACACCCCGGCGCTGGGTTCGGTGCTGGAGGGCATCACCCGCGACACCGTCATTCGCCTGGCCCGCGAGGAACTGGGCCTGCAGGTGGTGGAGAAGCGCATCACCCGCGACGAGGTGTACATCGCCGACGAGGCCTTCTTCACCGGCACCGCCGCCGAGGTCACCCCTATCCGCGAGCTGGACGGGCGCAGCATCGGCGCCGGCGGCCGCGGGCCGCTGACCACGCAGCTGCAGCGGCTGTATTTCGATCAGGTGGAAGGCCGCCGGGACACCTATCCCGAGTGGCTTGCCTACGTGGACTGAGAGAGTTTCAGGAGACTGCCGTGCCCAACCCGCACACCTACGAGCGCGACGATCTGATCCAGCCCAACGCGGCCAACCGCTACGAGGTGGCCGCCGCGGATCTGCCGCTGACCTGCCCCATGCCGGGCATGTACCTGTGGAACTCCCACCCCAAGGTCTACATCCCGCTGCACAAGACCGGCGAGGGGCGCTGCATGTATTGCGGCGCCGAATACGTGCTCAAGGACTTCCAGGAAAAGCCCCTGGAGGTACAGCGTCAGCATCGCCGGGAAGCGCCGCGCTAAGCGCCCGTTTTGACGGACGCTCCTCGTTATCTGGTCGTCGGCCCGTCCTGGGTCGGCGACATGGTCATGGCCCAGAGTCTGTTCATGCGCCTGCGCGAGACGCAGCCGCAGGCGGTGATCGACGTGCTCGCGCCGGGCTGGACCGAGCCGCTGCTCGCGCGCATGCCCCAGGTCAACCAGGCGCTGACCATGCCCTTGGGGCACGGCCAGCTGCAGCTGGGTCTGCGTCGCCGGCTGGGGCGTGAACTGCGGGCCCGTGCCTATACCGATGCCCTCGTCCTGCCCAATTCCCTGAAATCCGCTCTGGTGCCGTACTGGGCCGGCATCCGCCGGCGGGTGGGCTATCGCGGCGAAGCGCGCTACGGCCTGCTCACCGAGCCGCGCGCGCTGGACAAGCAACGGCTGCAGCGCACGGTGGAGCGTTTCGTGGCACTGGCCGAGCCCGCCGATGCACCGCAGCCGCCACGCATTGACGCACCCCGCCTGGTGGTGGAGGCCGACGGCGTGGCTGCGGCGCGCGCGCGCCTGGCGCTGGAGAGCGAAGCACCGGTGCTGGCGCTTTGCCCCGGAGCCGAGTACGGACCGGCCAAGCGCTGGCCGGTGGGGTATTTCGCCGAGCTGGCGCGCGCGCACCTTGCCCGGGGCTGGCAGGTGTGGATCTTCGGCTCCCACAAGGATCGCGAGGTGTCCGCGCAGATCGACCGCCTGAGCGGCGGACGCTGCGCCGATCTGGCCGGCGAGACCAGCCTGGCCGAGGCCATTGATCTGATGTCGGTGGCCAGCGCGGTGGTCAGTAACGATTCCGGCCTGATGCACGTGGCGGCGGCCCTGCAGCGACCCTTGGTGGCGCTGTACGGCTCCTCCGACCCGGGCTTTACCCCGCCGCTGAACGATGAGGCCCGCATCCTGCGCCGCGGCCTGTCCTGCAGCCCCTGCTTCAAGCGGGAGTGCCCGCTGGGGCATCTGCGCTGTCTGCGCGAGATCACGCCGGAGCAGGTGCTGGCGCAGTTGCCGCGGTGAAGCCGGCCATGGGCGTACCTGAACCGCTGAAGCTGGCATTCGCCGTCTCCCTGTTCTTCGAGTTCGGGGGCATGCAGCGCAGCATGCTGCGCATCCTCCGCGCCTGCCGCGATGCCGGCGCCGAGGTGCATGTCTACACCGGTGGCTGGCGTGCCCCGCGGGAGCCGGGTATCCACGTCCATGAGCTGGATACCCGCGCGCCCACCAACCACGCAAGCAATGCGCTGCTGGCGCGCAAGCTGGCCGAGGCCGTGGCGGCGGCCGGTGATTTCGACGCGGTGGTGGGTTTCACCAAGCTGCCGGGGCTGGATGTGTATTACGCGGGCGACCCCTGCTTCGCCGAGCGCCTGAGTGGGCGCATCCGTCTGCTGCGCTGGCTGCCCCGCTACCGGGCCTCGCTGGCTTTCGAGCGGGCCGTGTTCGCCGCCGGCGAGGATACCGACATACTGCTCATCGCCCACGATCAGGCCGAGATCTTCCGCCGCCACTACGGCACCGAGCCCGAGCGCCTGCACCTGCTGCCGCCGGGCATCAACCGCGGCCGGCTGGTGCCGCCGCCCCCGGACGAGGACATTCGCGCCGTGCGCGAGGAATTGGGCCTGGGCGCCGATGAGCGGTTGCTGCTCAATGTGGCGGCACGTTTTCGCACCAAGGGCGTGGATCGCATCCTGCGGGCCCAGGCCTCGCTGCCCGAGGCGCTGCGCGCCCGCACCCATCTGGCGGTGATCGGCGAGGACAAGGCCGGCCCTTACCAGCGGCTGGCGAAGCGGCTGGGGATCGCGCCCCGCGTGCACTTCCTGGGCGGCCGGAGCGATGTGGCCCGCTACTACTACGCGGCGGATCTGCTGGTGCACCCGGCCTATACCGAGAACACCGGCACCACCCTGATCGAGGCCATGGTCTGCGGCCTGCCGGTGCTCACCACCGCCAACTGCGGCTTCGCACCCTACGTGGAAGAGGCCCGCGCCGGCCTGGTATGCCCGCAGCCTTTCCAGCAGGCACGCTTCAATGCGCTTCTGGGCCAGGCGCTGGAGGATACGGATGCACTGACACGCTGGGGTGAGCAGGGTGCGGGCTACGCCGCGTCCCGGGACTTCTACAGCCTCATCGAGCGGGCGGCGGAGCGCATTCTCGCCCGTGCCCGGGCTAATCGGGAGCGCCCATGATCCGCATCGAGCCGCCCTACCGGAGCCTGTTCGCCCAGTGGCGTTTCGAGGACTTTCTCGCCCTGGAAGGCCAGGTCTACAAGCGCATTCAGAACCGCCGCACCTTGCGTTTCGAGCGCGAGGGGCGGGGGTTCTTCATCAAGGTGCACCGGGGTGTGGGCTGGCGGGAGGTGTTCAAGAACCTCAGCCAGGGCAAGCTGCCGGTGCTGGGGGCGGGTAACGAGTGGCGGGCGATCCGCCGCCTGCACGCGCTGGGGCTGGATACCATGCGCGAGGTGGCGCTGGGCGTACGGGGCTTGAACCCGGCCGCGCAGGAATCCTTCCTGGTAACCGAGGAGTTGGCTGAGACGCTGAGCCTGGAGCAATACGCCGCACTCTGGGCGACGCAGCCCCCAGCCCCGGCCTTTCGCCGGGCGCTGATCAAAGAGGTGGCGCGCATCGCCCGGGTACTGCACGGCAACGGTGTCAATCACCGGGATTTCTACATTTGCCACCTGTTGATGGACCGCGCCCAGCTGGCGCGGCCAGATCCGGCGAGCCTGCGCCTGTACGTGATCGATCTGCACCGCGCCCAGTGCCGACGCCGCACGCCCCGGCGCTGGGTGGTGAAGGATGTGGGGGCGCTGTACTACTCGGTGATGGACCTTGGGCTCGGTCGGCGGGACCTGCTGCGCTTCATGCGCGAGTACAGCGGCGGCAGCCTGCGCGAGACCCTGAGCCGGGACGCGGCCTTCTGGCGCGCGGTGCGGGGGCGCGCCCGGCGCCTCTACGGCAAGTCGCCGGGCTGACCCGTGCCCATCGCGCGGCTACAATGCCCCGATCATTATCGGGACGGTTCTCCATGACGTGCAAAGGCATCATTCTCGCGGGCGGCACTGGCACCCGGCTGCATCCGCTGACTCACACCGTGAGCAAGCAGCTGATGCCGGTCTACGACAAGCCCATGGTCTACTACCCCCTGGTCACCCTGATGCAGGCGGGCATACGCGAGATCCTGGTCATCACCACGCCCCATGACCAGGCCGCCTTCCAGGCGCTGCTCGGCGACGGACGCCAATGGGGCCTGTCGCTCAGCTACGCCGCCCAACCCAGCCCCGACGGGCTGGCCCAGGCCTTCCTGATCGGCGAGGAGTTCATCGGCGATGAGCCGGTCTGCCTGATCCTGGGCGATAACATCTTCTACGGCGAGGGTCTGCCGGAGCGCCTGCGCCAGGCAGCCCAGCGCCGCGAAGGCGCCACCGTGTTCGGTTATTACGTCAAGGAGCCCCAGCGTTACGGCGTGGTGAGTTTCGATGCCGAGGGCCGGGCCGTGGATATCGAGGAGAAGCCCGAGCGGCCCCGCTCCCATTACGCGGTGACCGGGCTGTATTTTTACGACCGCGATGTGGTGGAGATCGCCCGCGGCATTCGCCCCTCCGCCCGGGGGGAGCTGGAGATCACCGACGTCAACCGTGCCTATCTCGCCCGGGGGGACCTGCAGGTGGAGCGCCTGGGACGCGGTACCGCCTGGCTGGACACCGGCACTCACGATGCGTTGCTGGATGCGGCGAACTTCGTGCGGGTGGTGGAGCAGCGCCAGGGGCTGAAGATTTCCTGCCCCGAGGAGATCGCCTACCGCCAGGGCTGGATCAGCTCCGAGGAGCTGGCCGCGCTGGCCGCGCCACTCAGCAAGAACAGCTACGGCGCCTATCTGCGCCTGATCCTCGAGGACGGTATGCCATGAAGTTCACACCCTTGCATATCCCCGAGGTGGTGTTGATCGAGCCGAAGGTCTTCGGCGATGAGCGGGGGTTTTTCCTGGAGAGCTGGAACCGGCAAAGCTTCGCGAAGGCGGGCATCGACCAGGATTTCGTGCAGGACAACCACAGCTCGTCAGCCCAGGGAGTGCTGCGCGGCCTGCACTACCAGATCCGCCAGCCCCAGGGAAAACTGGTGCGGGTTATCAGCGGCGAAGTCTTCGACGTCGCGGTGGATCTGCGCCGCGGCTCGCCGCACTTCGGCCGCTGGGTGGGTGCGCGGCTGTCCGCGCAGAACAAGCACATGCTCTGGGTGCCGCCGGGTTTTGCCCACGGTTTCTACGTGCTCAGCGAGCGGGCCGAATTCTGCTACAAGTGCACCGACTACTACGCCCCGGAGCACGAGCGCAGCCTGCGCTGGGATGACTCGAGGCTTGCCATCGACTGGCCGCTGCCCCCTGGCACGGAACCGGTGCTGTCCGCCAAGGACGCCGACGCGGTGGGCCTGGCGGAGGCGGAGGTGTATCCGTGAAGGTGCTGGTCACCGGCGGCGCCGGGCAGTTGGGACGGGAGCTGGCTCGCAGCCGCCCCGAGGGCGTGGAACTGTTGAGCCCCGAGCGAAAGGCGCTGGACATCGTCGATGGGGCCGCGGTGGATGACTTCCTGCGCACCCACGCGCCGGCTGTCATCATCAACGCCGCCGCCTACACGGCGGTGGACCGGGCCGAACAGGAAGCGGCGCTGGCCGAAGCGGTGAATGCCGAAGGGGCGGCCAACCTGGCCCGAGCCGCCCGTGCGCAGGGCGCGCGCCTGGTGCAGGTCTCCACCGATTTTGTCTTCGATGGTGCCCAGGGCCGCCCCTACCGCCCGGAGGATGCCGTCGGCCCCCTGAGCGTCTACGGGCAGAGCAAGCTGCGTGGCGAGCAGGCGGTGCGCGAACAGCTGGGCGATGAGGCGCTGATCCTGCGCACCGCCTGGGTCTATGCCGCGCAAGGTAAAAACTTCGTGCACAGCATGCTGCGGCTGATGGCCGAGCGCGACGAGCTGGCGGTGGTCGTGGACCAGTTGGGCACGCCCACCTGGGCGCGCGGCCTCGCGGCGGCCATCTGGCGGGCTCTGGCGCTGGGCATCAGGGGCACACAGCACTGGACCGATGCCGGTGTGGCGAGCTGGTACGATTTCGCCGTGGCCATCCAGGAAGAGGCGCTGGCGCTGGGCCTGCTGGAGCGTCCCGTGACCATCCGCCCCATCCGCAGCGAACAGTTCCCCACCCCGGCCCGCCGCCCCGCCGGCGCCGTGCTGGACAAGTCCGCCTTCTGGGAGGCGCTGGGTGAAGTCCCGCCCCACTGGCGAGTGGCGCTGCGGGCCATGTTGAAGGAGCTCGCCCATGGCTAGCTTGCTGGTTACCGGCGGTGCCGGCTTCATCGGCGCGAACTTTGTCCACTACTGGCTGGCGCGCTACCCCGAGGACCGGCTGGTGGTGCTGGATGCGCTCACCTATGCGGGGCGGCGGGAAAATCTGGCGCCAGTGCTCGAACAGCCGGCGCTGCGCTTCGTCCACGGTGATATTCGGGATCAGGCGCTGGTGGAGCGCCTGCTGCGCGAAGAGTCCCTGGACACGGTGGTGCATTTCGCCGCCGAGAGCCACGTGGACCGCTCCATCAGCGGGCCCGCGGCCTTCGTGGAGACCAATGTCACGGGCACGCTGAGCCTGTTGCAGGCAGCGCAGAACGTGTGGCTGGCGGGCAGCGGCCGCCCGCACCGCTTTCACCACGTCTCCACGGACGAGGTCTACGGCTCCCTGGGCCCAGCCGATCCGGCTTTCACCGAGACCACCGCCTACGCGCCCAATTCTCCCTATTCGGCGAGCAAGGCCGCCTCCGATCATCTGGTGCGCGCCTGGCACCACACCTACGGCCTGCAGGTTACCACCAGCAACTGCTCCAACAACTACGGCCCCTATCAGTTCCCCGAAAAGCTCATCCCCCTGATGCTCACCCGCCTGCTGCACGGCGAGTCGCTGCCGGTTTATGGCGATGGACGCAACGTGCGCGATTGGCTGCACGTGGAAGACCATGCCCGGGGCATAGAGCAGGTGCTGCGGCGAGGGCGCGTGGGTGAGGTCTATAACATCGGCGGCGAGAACGAGTGGAACAACATCGCGCTGGTGCGCCTGATCTGCGCGCGTCTGGATGAGACCTTCGCCGCGCGCCCGGAGCTTTCCGCCCGTTACCCCGAGGCCGCGCCGGCGCGCGGCGAGCCCTGCGAGAGCCTGATCCGCTTCGTCCGCGACCGGCCCGGCCATGACGCGCGCTACGCCATCAACCCGGACAAGGTGCGCGCGGAGCTGGATTTTCGGCCCGCGCACACCCTGGAGAGCGGGCTGGCCGCGACCATGGAGTGGTACCTGGCCCATCCCCAGTGGTGGCGCCCCCTGTGCCGGGCGGCGGGCTGAGCGGTGCGTCTGCTGCTGATCAAGACCTCCTCCCTGGGTGATGTGGTGCACACCCTGCCGGCGCTGAGCGATGCCCTGGCCGCCCGTCCCGATCTGCGGGTGGACTGGGTGGTGGAGGAAGCCTTCGCGCCCATCGCCCGGCGTCACCCGGCGGTGGCGCGGGTTATCCCCTGCGCGCTGCGGCGCTGGCGCAAGCACCCTTGGCGGGCCTGGCGCAGTGGCGAATGGCGGGCCTTTCGCGAGCAGCTCAAGGGCTCGGGCGCCGATCGGGTGCTGGACGCCCAGGGGCTGATCAAGAGTGCCTTCATCGCTCGCCTGGCGCCCGGGCCGCGTCACGGCCTGGACGCGCGCTCCGCCCGGGAGCCTCTGTCCGCGCGGGTGCTGGACGTGGCCCATGCGGTGCCCCGCGGCGGGCATGCCATCGACCGGCTGCGGGATCTGTTCGCCCAGGCCCTGGACTATCCGCGCCCCCACACCGCCCCCGATTACGGCCTGCGGCCCGCCGCCCGGAAGGGGGCGCTGGCCAAAGGGGCGCGGCTGATGTTCATTCACGGCACCACCTGGGCCACCAAGCATTGGCCGGAGAGCTACTGGCGCGTACTGGCGGAACGGGCGGTGGCCGAGGGCCTGCGCGTGGAGCTGCCCTGGGGCAACGAGGCCGAGCGCCTTCGTGCCGAGCGGCTGGCCGAGGGGCTGATCGGCGTACGGGTGTTGCCGAAGCTGAGTCTGGACGAGCTGCTGGTGGAGCTGCTCGATTGCGATGGTTTCGTGGCGGTGGACACCGGCATCGCCCATCTGGCCGCCGCCGCGGGACAGCCCGGGGTCGCGCTCTACGGCCCCACCTCGGCGGATCTGACCGGGGTGCTGGGTGCGCGCGCGCGCAGCCTGGCCGCGGAATTCCCCTGCGCGCCCTGCCTTTCCCGGCGTTGCAGCTATACCGGCCCCCGGCAGCCCGGGGTGGAGCCGCCCTGTTTTGGCGAGCTGCCGCCGGCGCGGGTGTGGGAGGCGCTACGCGCGCTCAGTAGGGGCGAGGCTCCCCCTCCGGCCGAGTCTTGAAGCGCCGATGCGCCCAGAGGTACTGCTCCGGGCGCTGTCGCACCCATTCCTCGATGAAGGCGTTGATGCGCCAGGCATCGGCATGCTCGTCGCCGCTGGGGTAGCCCTCCAGCGGCGGGTGCAGGATGATCTGATAACGGCCGTCGGGGCGGTGGTAGAACTGGGCGGGGATGATCGTGGCCTTGCTCATGCCCGCCAGCCGCGCGGTGCCGGTGACCGTGGCCGCCGACACGCCGCAAAAGGGCACGAACACGCTGTGGCGGCGGCCGTAGTCCTGATCCGGCGCGTACCACACCGGCATGCCCTTGCGCAGGGCGCGGATCATGCCGCGGACATCGTGGCGCTCGATGGCGCTGTCGTAGTAACGGTTGCGGGCCCGGCGCAGGATGTATTCCATCACCGGGTTCTTGTGGGCCCGGTAGGTGACCGGGAAATTGGCATGGGGCACCAGCAGCCGACCGGCGATCTCCAGCGAGGTGAAGTGCCCGCCCACCAACAGCACGCCCTGTCCTCGGGCCAGCGCCGCCTGCAGATGCTCCAGCCCCTGGATCTCGCCCAGCGGCGCGAAGCGTTCATCCCCCACCCACCAGGCCCAGCCCATCTCGATTACCGTCATGCCGGTGTACTCGAAGTTGCGCCGCACCAGCGCCTCACGCTCCGCTTCACTGAGCTCCGGGAAGCACAGCCGCACATTCACCTGCGCGATGTGCCGCCGGCTCTTTGCCAGTCGGTAGCTCAGCCGCCCCAGGGCGCGACCGATCGCCATGCCCGCCCGGTGAGGCAGGCGGGTAATCAGCCAGAGCAGCCCCAGGCCCAGCCACAGGGGCCAGTGGCGGGGGTGCAGCAGACGGCGGCGGGTGATTACGGTGGCCTTGGCACGGGCTCGGGACATGGTACGTATCGCTTGCCTGGGAATGCGGCCATTCTACCCGCCGTGGCGGCACAAGGCAGCGCCGGGTTCGACAGGCCATCGGTGGTCCCCTAAAATCCGCCGGCAGACAAAGCCTTGAGGTGGCACGATGGCGGACGTTTCCATACTGGTTCCCAACTACAAGACCGAACAACTGACCAAGATTTGCCTGCGTCTGCTGCGCAAGCACACCGATCCGACCCGCATTCGGGTCATTGCCGTGGATAACCACTCCCGGGACGCCTCCACCGAGTACCTGCGCTCCCTAAGTTGGATCGAGCTGATCGAGCGCCAGCCGGAGCCGGACGACACGCCTTCCCTGTCCCACTCCCGGGCGCTCGACATGGCGCTGGCGCGGGTGGACACCCCCTACGTGCTGTCCATTCACACCGACACCTTCGTCTACCGCGACGACTGGCTGGATTACCTGCTCGCCCCCTTCCAGGCCAATCCCGATGTGGCCGGCGTGGGGTCCTGGAAGCTGGAGGTGAAGCCGCCGCTGCGTCGTGCCGCCAAGGCCATCGAGGACTACTGGCAGCGCAAGACCTACCCCCTGCGCGGCCGCCCCCTGCCCGAGGAACTGGTGGAAGGGCATTATCTGCGCAGCCACTGCGCGATCTACCGCACCGACCTGATTCGCGAGTACGGCCTGAGCTTCTCCGCCGACCGTGATACCGCCGGTCGCAAGTTGCACCAGGCCCTGGTGGCGAAGGGCCACGAGATGGTTTTCCTGCCCGCGCCCGCGCTGATGCGCTACATGCTGCATCTCAACCACGCCACCATGGTGTTGAACCCGGAGCTGGGCTCCCGCAGCCGCTCCATCCGCAAGGGGCTCAAGCGCATAGAACAGGGCCTGAAGACCATCCAGGCCGAGCGGGTGCTGGCCGATGTCAGCCTGGATGCCTGAGCGATGAGCGCCGCCATGAGAGTGCCCGATTTCACCCCCGCCCGCGTGCTGGTGGTGGGCGATGTGATGCTGGATCGCTACTGGCACGGCGATACCAGCCGGATCTCGCCGGAGGCCCCGGTGCCGGTGGTGCGGGTGGGCGAGATCGAGGAGCGCCCCGGAGGGGCCGCCAACGTCGCGCTGAACGTGGCGGCGCTGGGCGGCACGCCGATACTGCTGGGCCTGGTGGGCGAGGACGAGGCGGCCGCCAGCCTGAGCCGCCGGCTGGAAGGCGTGGGGGTGGATTGCCGCCTGCAGCCCGTGCCCGGCGCGCCCACCATCACCAAGCTGCGGGTGATCAGCCGCCATCAGCAGCTCATACGGCTGGATTTCGAAGACCCCTTCGATTCCTTCGACCGCGAGGCCTTCATCGGCCGCTTCCAGGCCGCGCTGCAGGACGCCGACGTGGTGGTGCTCTCGGATTACGCCAAGGGCACGCTACGCGATGCCGCGCGCTTGATCGAGCTCGCCCGCGCCGCCGGGCTGCCCGTGTTGGTGGATCCCAAGGGTGCCGATTTCCGCCCCTATCGCGGGGCGAGCCTCATCACCCCCAATCTCGGCGAGTTCGAGGCCGTGGCGGGTGTCTGCGCCAGCGAACAGGCCCTGGTGGAGCGTGGTCTTGCCCTGTGCGCCGAGCACGCGCTGGGTGCCTTGCTGATCACTCGCGGCGAGCACGGCATGACCCTGCTGCGCGAGGGCCAGCCGGAGCGGCACCTGCCCGCCCGTGCCAAGGAGGTCTTCGACGTCACCGGCGCCGGCGACACCGTGATCTCCACCCTGGCCACCGCGCTCGCTGCCGGCTGCGAACTGCCCGAGGCCACGGCGCTGGCCAATCTGGCCGCCGGCATCGTGGTGGGCAAGCTGGGCACGGCCACGGTGAACGTGGCGGAGCTGCGGCTGGGTCTGCTGGAATCGCGCAGCGGCGGGCGCGGCGTGATGGGCGAGGAGCAGCTACGGGTGGCGGTGGAGGATGCCCGCGCCCGGGGTGAGCGGGTGGTCATGACCAATGGCTGCTTCGACCTGCTGCACGCCGGCCATGTGGCCTACCTGGAAGAGGCCCGGCGACTGGGGGACCGCTTGATCGTCGCGGTCAACGACGATGCCTCGGTGTGCCGGCTCAAGGGCGAGGGCCGGCCGGTGAATACTGTTGAGCGCCGCATGGCGGTGTTGGCGGGCCTGGCCTCGGTGGACTGGGTGGTGCCCTTCGGCGAGGACACGCCGGAGAGGTTGATCTGCGCCATCGGCCCGGACGTGCTGGTCAAGGGCGGCGATTACCGCCCCGAGGACATCGCCGGCGCAGGTTGCGTGCGCGAGCGCGGTGGCGAGGTGCGGGTACTGGGCTTTCTCGACGGACATTCCACCAGCGAGATCATTCGCAGCATCCGCGACGAGGACGAATGACATGAGTGGCGAGACGCTGCGCGGCCAATTGCCGGCACTCTCCCGGGGCGAGGGCGGGCTGCCCCTGTCCGCGGAGCTGGCGGGGCACCCGCTGCGTCTGGAAGCAGTGTTGCGGGCCCTGCCGGATCGGCGCCTGGTGCTGCGAGTGTGCTGGGGCGAGCGCGTAGGCGTGCTCAAGGTCTTCCTCGACGCCACGCGTGCCGAGCGCCACCTTGCCCGGGAGCAGGAGGGGCTGGCCGCGCTGACGGCAGCCGGCCTGCCGACTCCGGAGCGGCTTTGGCAGGGGCATCTGGCCGGTTTCCCGGCCCTGCTCACGGCCTGGGTGGAGGGCGCGCGCGGTCTGGGGAAGGATTTTGGAGCAGCCTCGTCGGCGCAGCTTGCCCGGCTGGGTGAGCTCTGGGCGCGGCTGCACCGGGCCGGCCTGCTCCACGACGACCCCCATGGCGACAACGTGTTGTTCGCCGGCGAGGCCCTCTACCTGCTGGACGGTGATGCGGTGAAGGCGGCCGCGGACGACGCTGCCCGGCGCGACAATCTCGCACGGCTGCTGGCCCAGCTGCCCTTGCCGCGCCGGGAGGCTCAGCGTGCCCTGGCCGAGGCGTATGGCACATCGCTGGATGAGCCGGGGCTCGCCCAGGCGCTGCGGGCAGCGCGCCGCGACCGCGCGCGGCGTCACGCGGCCAAGGCCTTTCGCAATGCCAGCGATTTTGTCGCCGAACACGACGCCCGTCACCACCTGCATCTGGCGCGGGCCTTCGACACGCCCGAGCTGCGTGCCCTGCTCTCCGACCCCGATGCCGCCATGGCCGGGGGCCGCCTGCTCAAGGACGGACGGACCTGCACGGTGGCCCGGGTGGACTGTGGCGGCCAGGCGCTGGTCATCAAGCGCTACAACCGCAAGAGCGCGGCTCATGCCATCGTGCAGAGCCTGCGCCGCGGCCGCGCCGCCATCTCCTGGCGCAACGCCCATTATCTGCGCGCCCTGGGGTTGCCCACGCCGGCGCCGGTGGCGCTGCTGGAACGGCGTCTGGGGCCGCTGCGCGGCACGGCGTATTACATCACCGCGTACCAGCCCGCCTGGCGACCGGATGATCACTTCCGCGACCAGGGCCTGACCGCCGGCTGGCGCGAGCTGGAAGCCATGGCGGCGCTGGTGAACGCGCTGGGCGCGGTGGGGCTCAGTCACGGCGATCTGAAGGCCGGCAATTTCCTCGTCTGCGAGGGTGGCGATGTGCAGTTGATCGACCTGGACGCCATGCGCCTGCATGAGAGCATCCCCGCCTTTCGCCGCGCTTACGCCCGGGATCTGCGCCGGTTTCTGCACAACTGGCAGCAGGATCCCGAACTATTGCGGGCCTTTCGACAAAAACTCCAGCCGGCGCTGGGACTTGTCGGCCGCGAGCCTTAGAATGCGCCCATCGAACCGAGCCGAACGACACAGCACATGAATATTCTGGGTATTTCCGGCGCCGTCTCCCACGACGCCTCCGCCGCGATTCTGGTGGACGGTCAAGTGATCGCCGCCGCCGAGGAAGAGCGTTTCATCCGTGACAAGCACGCCAAGGGGCGCTTCCCGCTGGAGGCGGCCCGTTACTGCCTGCGCGAAGCCGGCCTGAGCGCCGCCGACATCGACGTGGTGGCTTTCCCCTACGCGGAGATCGGGCTATCCAGCCCCGCTCGCTGGCACTACGCCAGGCGCTACTGGTATGCCCCCGACCGGGCGCTGGATGCGCTGTTCAACGGCAACCGTCGTTTCCGGCGCAATATGCGCCAGCTCGACGAGTTGCTGGCGCAGTTGGGCATAGACCGGGACAAGGTCACCATCCTGCCGGTGGAGCATCATCTGGCCCATGCCAGCAGTGCCTATCACCTGAGCGGCTTTCAGGAAAAGACCGCCATCCTCGGCATCGACGGCAAGGGCGAGTACGCAACCACCTTCTTCGGCTACGGCGAGAACGGCCGCATTCACAAGATCAAGGAATTCTACGACCCGGACTCCCTGGGTGGTCTGTATGGCGCGATTACCCAGTATCTGGGCTTCGAGATGCTGGATGGCGAGTTCAAGGTCATGGGCATGGCCCCCTACGGCGACCCGGACCGCTTCGATTTCAGCCGCCTGATCGATTTCGACGGCAAGAATTTCAAGGTCAACACGCAGCTGGTGAACACCATCGGCCTGCGCCGCTACAAGCAGGACGGCCAGTCCTATTACTTCAGCCAGAAACTGGTGGACTGGCTGGGCCCGAAGCGCGAGGGCGATGAGATCGATGACCCCTATATCGATTACGCCGCTGCCGTGCAGAAGCTGCTGGAAGACACCGCCCTGGGCCTGATCGAGCACTATCTGGGTGACATCATTCGCGAGACCGGCAAGATCGCCTACGCCGGTGGCGTGGCGTTGAACGTCAAGCTCAACCAGAAGATCATCCAGCTGCCCCATGTGAAGGAGCTGTTCGTGCAGCCGGCCTCCGGCGATGCGGGCACCAGCCTGGGCGCGGCCACCTACGCAGCCATGGAGTTGGGCGACACCGTCGCGCCCATGGAACACGCCTACCTGGGACCGGCCTACAGCAACGAGGAATGCATCGCCGCCTGCCAGGCGCACCCGGAGCAGCCCGCCTGGGAGCGGCTGGAGAACGTGCCGGAAGCCGCCGCCGAAATACTCGCCGGCGGCAATCCGCTCGCCTGGTTCCAGGGGCGCATGGAATTCGGCCCCCGGGCGCTGGGCAACCGCTCCATCCTCGGCGACCCGACCCACAAGGGGGTGGCCGACCGGATCAACGAGCAGATCAAGTACCGCGAGCGCTGGCGCCCCTTCTGCCCCAGCATGCTCGATACCGTGGCGCCGAAGATGCTGGGCTCCGATCATCCCTCGCCCTACATGACCTTCACCTTCGAGGTGGCCGAGGACTGGAAGGACAAGGTGCCCGAGGTGGTGCACGAGGACGGCACCGCCCGCGCCCAGGTGGTCACCGAGCAAAGCAATCCGCGTTACTACGCGCTGCTCAAGGCCTTCGAGGCGAGGAAGGGGGTGGGCGTGCTGCTCAACACTTCCCTGAACCGCCGTGGCGAACCCATGGTGTGCTCGCCCACCGATGCGCTGAACATGTTCTACGGCTCGGATTTGCAGTATCTGATCATGGAAGATGTGCTGATCCGTAAATAGGCGGCGTTGCTCATACGCCGTGGCGAGTCAGTCCGTCATCCGCCAAGCGAAGCCCCTGCTTGCTTAGGTAGTCTTGAAGCCGGGGGTTGCCCGCGATGCTTTCCGCCGTAGCCGTTGGAAGTTCACGCTTCCAGCGTAGGTCGAAGTGGCCGGTTACTTGTTGTTTTTCGACCCAGTCGTATTGATATTTTCGGCTGCCATGGTGCGGCTGGCGCCAGTATTCAATTTGCGCCGGTTCGAAGTCGAAGCCCAGCCAAGCCATAACAGGGGTTAGCTCTCGTGCGGGGTCCCGCGCGAGGTCGCGATAGCTCATCACGCGGTAGTTCAGGTTTTTGCCTTGCAGAAAATGGCTTATCTCCCGATTCTGCTGCAGCCACTTCTCTAGGTAAATGCGGTGACGGCGCGCAAATAGCAGTGGCAGTGCTTGCTGCCGGCTTCTGCCGAGCACTTTCCAGCGTTGATCCAGATGTTTTTTCTGCTCGCCATACGTCTTTTCCCAGCGACGAACCAGCGCACGCGGGTCTCTAAGAAGATGTATGTAATGATGTCCAATTCTTTTGTCATCAGCGAACCGTGCCGCCCAAGACCATTTCTTGGATGCATCCACCAGCAAACTCGTTTCGCCTCCAAAGTTGGCGAATATCTGCTGGTAGATATTATCGAGCCGCTCAGGATCAATGCTCCTCTGTAGCGGGCATTTTCCCTGGTCATCGCAGATCTTGCAGTATTGGCGCATGCGCCAGGAGTGCGGTTTGCGTAAATGCTTTATTTCTCCGATATGCTCAGCTCGTGTGTGGCTGCCAATCAGCAAGGAGAGGAAGTGGGAGCCGGCATAATTACTGGAAAGGATGGTAACGACGCGGTGTTGCACTGCTGATCCGGGAAATTGAGCTTGTTATTGAGTGAAGCTGCGCAGGTACTTGCGCAGGTAGGAGCCTTGCAGCAGCGCCCGGGGCCAGCGTTTCACCGCCTGAGCATACAGTGTCCGGCCTTCCGCATGCCGGCCGCTGAGCAGGCAGGCGCGTGACAGGGACAGCAAGCGCCGGGCACCGAATTCCCGGCGCAGGCCGGCCGCTTCCCGCGGCATGTCCGCCCCCTCGAAGACCCAGGCTTCGCTGTGGGGTGTGGCGTTGCGTTGGGCGTCCAGATCGTGCCTCAGGCTGCCCCCGTGATGATGTATGGCGGCCAGCGCTTCGTCGAGGCGGCGCGCCGGAAAGCGCGCGAGGATGCGGGTGAAGAAGCACAGATCCTCATTGACCCGCAGATGCTCGGGGTAAAGGCAGTAATCCAGAACCCGACGCGCCAGCAGCACGGCGCCGTGAGGGGTGCCGAACTGCTTGCGGATATAGGCCCGCATATTGTCCACCGGGCGAGCGGCGAGTTGCGGCGCCGGCCTCCGGCGCTCCCTGCCGCCTTCGTGCACACTGATGTAGCCGCCGATCACGATGGGACAATCGCCTTGGTCGCGCAGTGAACGGTGCAGCGCCGGCAGCGCCTGATCGCAGAGTTGATCATCGGCGTCCAGAAACAGGATGTGGGTGCCGCTGGCGAGCCGAAAACCGTGATTACGCGCGGCGCCGGGGCCGGCATTCGCCTGGTGGGCCGCGACGATGCGATCGGGGTGAGCCGCGGCGTACTCCTGGATCAGGGCGAGGCTTTCGTCGGTGGAGCCATCATCCACCAGCACGATTTCGTCGCCCGGGGCGAGTTGCGGCAGTACGCTTTGCAGCGTCCGTGGCAGGCGCTCGGCGTAGTTATAGACGGGAATGATGACACTGATGCGGTACATGTGTGGCTGCCAAGGTGTATTTGCTGGCGGCAGTATATAGGGCCGGTATCGGTCTTGCATGAGGGCGCTGGTGCCTTGTGCTAGGCTTGCGCCCTTTGCGGCGCATCCGCGCCGAGGCACCTTTTCCGAGGAACATGATGGCGGGTGTGGATACTCTCTCGGTGCAGCGGCAGCCGAGCACGGATCTTGGCTGGGGGCGTGGCGGCAAGCTGCTCCGCCTGGGGTTCTGCGTGTTTCTCGCGGGCTTCTTTCTCATCCCCGACGGCCAGCCCCACAACAATGTCTTCTATCTGACGGGGCTGGCGGCCCTTTTCATGGCCCGCTCCCTGGGCCTGGGCTGGTTCCTGCGCGCCCCGGCCGTACTGGCCTTGCTGGCGTTCATGGCGCTGGGGGTGCTCAGCCACGCCTGGAACCCGCAGGCGGGGGGGGAGGAGGCGCTGGAGCATGCCAAGGACGCCTTCTATCTGCTGACCTTCCTGTATGTGGCGGCGCGCTTCGGCGTGAGCGAGATTGACAGGCTGTGGGCCGAACGGGTTCTGGTGGTCGCGGCGGCGCTGGGGGCGTTGCTGGCCATGGTGCTGTTCTTTGGCGAGTGGGGCGCGAGCCATCACGGGCGCATGGTCGGCTGGGGGCGCCTGGATCACCCCAACGTCATGGCCAGCGCCATGGCCATCGCGGCGGTGTTCGCGGGGCACCTGGCGGTGCGCGATGGCGGCTGGCGCCGCGGGGCCTGGCTGCTATGCCTGGTACTGGTCGTGTCCGCCGCCTGGTTCACCCAGAGCCGCACGGGCCTCCTGGCCGTGGTCGCCGCGGCTTTCGTGCTTGCCTGGTTCAGCGGTGGCTGGGTGCGCTGGCTGAGCCTGGCTGTCCTGCTGACGGGGGTGGCGCTGCTGGTTGCCGCGCAGTTCTTCCCGGAGCACTGGCCGCGCATCCTGAGCCTGTCCGACGAGGCCCGGGTGGCGATCTACACCGACACCCTGCGCAAGGGCATGGAGGCGCCCTGGTTCGGTCATGGTGTGGGTGGTGAGCATATGGTCGCCGAATACCGGGGGCACAATTACCATCCCCACAACTTCCTGCTCATGGCCTTCTACAATCTGGGTGTCGCGGGGGTGCTGCTGCTCACGGTATCCCTGGTGCTGGCAGGCCGGGCCCTGATTTCCGGCGCGACGACCGATCGCTGGCTGGCGGCGGCGCTGACGGTGGGCATCGTCTGCATGAGCACCGAGGCGTATCATCTGATTCATCGACCGGGCGCACCGTACTTGTATTTCTGGTTGCCCTTCGCCTGGGCATTGGCACGCGAACGGCGTTTGAGCGCCGAGACCGGCAAGGCCGCGTCGGCGAAGCTTTGGAGGACCCCATGATCATCGTAACCGGCGGCGCCGGCTTCATCGGCAGCAATCTGGTCCACGCCCTGAGCGCCCGCGGCCCTGTCGCCGCGGTGGACGATCTCAGCGACGGCACCAAGTTCCGCAATCTGGTGGGCAGCGGGGTGGCCGATTATCTGGATCACCAGGATTTCCTCGAGCGCATCGAGCGCGACGAGGATCTCGGCATCACCGCGCTGCTGCATCAGGGGGCCTGCTCGGATACCACCGAGTGGGACGGGCGCTACATGATGCGCAACAACTATGAATACACCAAGGCGCTCTTCCACTACTGCCAGCGCCGCCAGATTCCCTTCCTGTACGCTTCCTCGGCCTCCGTCTACGGCGCCGGGCCGGTGTACCGGGAAGACCCGGCGCACGAAGCACCGCTGAACGTCTACGGGTACTCCAAGTATCTGTTCGATGAGTACCTGCGCCGGCATCTGCACGCGCTGCGCGCGCCCGTGGTGGGGCTGCGTTATTTCAACGTCTACGGCCCGCGGGAACAGCACAAGGGCGGCATGGCCAGTGTGGCCTTCCACTTCAACAGCCAGATTCGGGAGACCGGCCGCCTGCGTCTGTTCGAAGGCAGCGACGGCTACGCCGATGGCGAACAGCGCCGGGACTTCATCCACGTGGACGACGTGGTGGCGGTGAACCTGTGGCTGCTGGATCACCCCGAGGTGAGCGGCATCTTCAACTGCGGCACCGGGCGCAGCAGCGCCTTCAATGATGTGGCCCGGGCGGTGATCGGCTGGCACGGCCGGGGCGAGATCGAGTACATCCCCTTCCCCGACAAGCTCAAGGGCCGATATCAGAGCTTCACCGAGGCGGATCTCGGCGCCTTGCGCGCCGCCGGCTACCCCCACGCGTTCCGTGGCGTGGAGCAGGGCGTGCGAGAGTACCTGGACTGGCTCAACGCCTGAGATGCGCCTGCTCTATAGCCTGCTGCTCTATGCGCTGACGCCGCTGGTGTTGGCGCGCCTGCTGTGGCGCTCGCGGCGCGCCCCCGACTATCGTCGGCGTTGGGCGGAGCGTTTCGGCTTCGGCCCGCGTCCCGCCACGCCGCCCATCTGGCTGCATGCCGTCTCGGTGGGCGAATTCCAGGCGGCCCTGCCCCTGCTCAAGGCTCTACGCCGGTGTCATCCCGACATTCCCCTGCTGGTTACCACCACCACGCCCACCGGCTCCCGCCGGGTGCGGGAAAGCTTTGGTGATCAGGTGCTGCACGGCTATCTGCCCTATGACCTGCCCGGTGCGGTGCGGCGTTTCCTGGGCCGGGCGCGGCCGCGGCTGGTGATCGTCATGGAAACCGAACTCTGGCCGAACCTGTTCCACCAGGTGCGCGGCAGGGATATTCCGCTGCTGCTGATCAATGCTCGGCTGTCGGCGCGCTCGGCGCGGGGCTATGCCCGGCTCGGGGCGCTGACCCGCCGCACTCTGGAGCAGGTGGATTGGATCGCGGCCCAGGGCGCGTCGGATGCCGAGCGTCTGCGAGCGCTGGGCGCGCCGGCGGAGCGTGTGAGCGTGGTCGGCAACATCAAGTTCGAGCAGGAGATTCCCCAGGCGCTGCGCGCGCGGGGCGAGGCGCTGCGCGCACAACTGGGCGCCGATCGACCGGTGTGGGTGGCGGCCAGTACACACGCGGGGGAGGACGAGCAGTTGCTCGCCGCCCACCGCCGCGTGCGGGCGCGGCATCCGGCGTGTGCGCTGATTCTGGTGCCACGCCACCCGGAGCGCTTCGATGCCGTGGCTGCCCTGTGCGAGCGTCAGGGCTGGCGGCTCGCCCTGCGCAGTGCCGGCGCCCCGGACGAGAGTACCGAGGTGCTGCTGGGCGACAGCATGGGGGAGATGCCGCTGTATTTCGCCGCCGCCGATCTCGCCTTCATGGGCGGCAGCCTGGTGTCGGTGGGCGGGCACAACCCGCTGGAGCCCGCCGCGCTTGGGCTGCCGGTGCTGAGCGGGCCGGCGGTATTCAACTTCCAGGAGATCATGGACGCCATGAGCGAGGCCGGCGCTTTGGAGCTGGTGGCGGATGAGGCGGCGCTCGCCGAGCGTGCCGCGTCTCTGCTGGGCGACAGGGATGTGGCGCGGGCCATGGGCCAGCGAGGCAGGGCCTTGTTGGCGCGCCATCGGGGGGTGCTGACGCAGCTGTTGCAGGCGGTGGAGGAGCGTCTGCGCTGAGCCCGGTCGAGCTCAGTAGCGGGGCACCCGTGGGTCGACTTCCCGTGACCAGGCGTCCATGCCGCCGGTAAGATTGTGTACGTCGGTGAAGCCGGCGTGGTCCACCAGAAACTCCGCCACGGTCAGGCTGCGCCCGCCGTGATGGCAGATCACCACCAGCGGCGCGCCGGTGCGCAGCTCATCCACCCGCCCCGGAATCTGTGCCATGGGGATGTGGGTGACGCCGGGCAGGCGGGCCTGCTCCAGCTCCCAGCCTTCGCGCACATCCAGCAACAGGGGCGCCTCGCCCTCGTCGATCATGCGCTTGAGCGCGGAAGGTTCCAGCTCACGGATGCTCACAGCGCGAACGCCAGCGTGCGGTGGGCGTTCGTGAGCGTCGGCACCCAGGTCTCGAACAGGCTCTCGGTGGCCCACTGATCCTCGCCCACGCGAGTGATCAGCAGCGCTTCCTGGATGGGCGTCTCGCCGACCAGCAGCAACAGCCGGCCGCCCGGGGTCAGTGCCCGGTGAAAGCCCTGGTGCAGTTCGGGCAGGGCGCCGGTGACGGCGATCACATCGTATTGCTGGCCGTTGTCCCAGCCCTGGGCGGCGTCGGCATTGAGCAGTTGCACGCCCTCGATGCCGCGGGCCTTGAGGGTGGCCTCGGCCTGCCGGGTGAAGGCGGGGCGGATGTCCACGCTGGTGACTTCGCCCGCCAGCTGCGCCAGGCAGGCGGCGAACCAGCCGCTGCCGGTGCCGATCTCCAGCGCCGTCTCGTGGGGCTGGGGATTCAGCGCCTGCAGGATGCGGGCCTCCTGCTTCGGCTCCATCATCACCTCGCCCTCGCCCAGCGGGATCTGCACATCGCTGTAAGCGAGGTTCTTGTAGGCGGCGGGCACGAACAGGTGGCGGGCCTGCTCGCTGAATACGTCCAGCACTCGCGGATCCAGTACCTCCCAGGTGCGGATCTGCTGCTCTACCATATAAAAACGCGCGCGATCGAAATCCAGCTCAGTCATGACTACCGTCCCGGGGAAAATATGGCCAGATGCTAAGCGTTTCGGCAGTTTTCGGCAAGTTGACGCCCCGTCCCGCGATGCCCGTGTTTGACAGCCTTCGCGCGGCCCGATAGCTTGCCTGAGCGCACGCTGGCGCGGGGGATTCAGAAGGTTCCTTCGCGCTCGTCGCGGACAATTCGCATGTATTCGAAGCAGGGGTGCCGGCGCGGAATGCGCGGGCTGAGAGAGTCCCTTTGAACCTGACCCGGTTAGCACCGGCGTAGGGAGCTTCGGCGCGCTCAAGGTGCGTCAGCCCTCCGCCCTGCGCGGCCTCTCGGCCGTGGCTAACCGCCCGACCCGGAGGATGAGCCATGAGCGCGAACGTCGATGCACTGCAGCAGAAAACCGGGGCACTGGATGAGTCCGTGCTCCGCCCCTTCCCCAGCTCCCGCAAGGTCTACGTCACCGGCAGTCGGCCTGATCTGCGCGTACCCATGCGCCAGATCGCCCAGGCCGACACCCGGGTAGGGGAGCGTCTGGAGCCCAATCCGCCGCTCTACGTCTACGACACCTCCGGGCCCTACACCGATCCGACTCACGACATCGATCTGCGCCGCGGCCTGCCGCCCCTGCGGGGGGGCTGGATCGAGGAGCGCAACGATACCGAGACACTGACCGGCCCCAGCTCCCGTTACGGCCGGCAGCGGCTGGCCGACCCGGCGACCGCGGCGCTGCGCATCGAGCACCGGCGCGCCCCCCGTCGAGCCCGCGCCGGCGCCAATGTCACCCAGATGCACTACGCCCGGCGGGGGATCATTACCCCGGAGATGGAGTTCATCGCCATCCGCGAGAACCAGCGCCTGGAGCTCTACCGGGACACGCCGCTGGGTCGCTGCCACCCCGGCCAGAACTTCGGCGCGCCCCTGCCCGAGCGCATCACGCCGGAATACGTGCGCGAGGAGGTGGCTCGGGGCCGGGCGATCATCCCGGCCAACATCAACCACCCCGAGTCCGAGCCCATGATCATCGGCCGTAACTTCCTGGTGAAGGTCAACGCCAATATGGGCAACTCGGCGCTGACCTCCTCCATCGAGGAAGAGGTGGAGAAGCTGGTCTGGGCCACCCGCTGGGGGGCAGACACGATCATGGATCTGTCCACCGGCAAGCATATCCACGAGACCCGGGAGTGGGTGATCCGCAACTCGCCGGTGCCGGTGGGCACGGTGCCGCTGTACCAGGCGTTGGAGAAGGTGGACGGGCGTGCCGAGGAGCTGAGCTGGGAGATCTACCGCGATACCCTCATCGAGCAGGCCGAGCAGGGCGTCGACTACTTCACCATCCACGCCGGGGTGCGCCTGCCCTTCATCCCCCTCGCCGCCGAGCGGGTCACCGGCATCGTCTCCCGAGGCGGCTCCATCATGGCCAAATGGTGCCTGGCGCATCATCGCGAATCCTTCCTCTACGAGCACTTCGAGGAAATCTGCGAGATCATGAAGGCCTACGATGTCGCCTTCTCCCTGGGCGATGGCCTGCGCCCGGGCTCCATTGCCGATGCCAACGACGCGGCCCAGTTCGCCGAGCTCAAGACCTTGGGGGAGCTCACCGAGATCGCCTGGCGCCACGACGTGCAGACCATGATCGAAGGCCCGGGCCATGTGCCCATGCAGCTGATTCGCGAGAACATGGACAAGCAGCTGGCGGGCTGTTTCGAGGCGCCCTTCTACACCCTGGGCCCGCTGACCACGGACATCGCCCCCGGTTACGATCACATCACCTCGGCCATAGGTGCGGCGCAGATCGGCTGGTACGGCACCGCCATGCTCTGTTACGTCACCCCCAAGGAGCACCTGGGCCTGCCGGACAAGCACGATGTGCGCGAGGGGATGGTGACCTACAAGATCGCGGCCCACGCCGCGGACCTGGCCAAGGGCCACCCGGCCGCCCAGATACGCGATAATGCGTTGTCCCGGGCGCGCTTCGAGTTCCGCTGGGAGGATCAGTTCAACCTGGGGCTGGACCCGGAGCGGGCCCGGGCCTTCCATGACCAGACCCTGCCGAAGGAGGGCCACAAGCTGGCGCATTTCTGCTCCATGTGCGGCCCGCGCTTCTGTTCCATGAAGATCAGTCAGGAAGTGCGGGAGTTCGCGCGGCTGCAGGCGAGCCCCGCCGTGGCCGATGCGGAGCAGGGGATGGCGGAGCAGGCCGAGGCCTTTCGCGCCCAGGGGGCGCAGGTGTACCGGCCGCTGTGAGCGGTGTGTATCAGGCGTTCGGGGGCTGGGCGGTGTCGGCGGTGGCCGCCGGCGCCTCCCCCGTTGCCTCCGGGCGCGGTTGCAGCCACAGGCTGATCAGCATCGGGCCCAGCTGCCGCAGGGCCAAGGTGGCCGCCAGGGCCAGGGGGCCGGTCTTCGGTTCCCTGGGCTCGGTGGTTTCGGTTTCCCGGCCTTTGGCCGGCGGGCCTTGCCCACGCATGCGCCCGAGCAGGAAGCCGGCGCCGGCCGCCAGCGCCAGTGCTTCCGGGCGAGCCGCCTGACGAAGCAGGGCATGTCCGGCCCCGGACAGATGGGCCCCCAGGGCGCGACGTCTCGCCAGCGCCTGGGCCTGGCGCTCAGCGATGGCTTGTTTCAGTGCGCGCTGCATTGCCCTCTCCGCGCAGGGCCTGTCGCAGGCCCTGAAAACCGAGCTGCCGAGCGCGACCGCGTATGCCCCGCAGGCACAGGGCGCCCAGCAGCAGATTGGCCAGGGTCACCCCCACGAGGCCAAGATCCAGCGGCCAGCCCAGGCGCGCCATGGCGAAGGCCGCGGCGATCTGCAAGCCAAGCCAGGCGGCCATCAGCACGAAGGCCAGGCAGATCGCCAGCACCAGGATGCCGACCAGGCTGTGGCCGGCAAGGCGCGCCTCCAGCGCCGCCAGCGCCAGGTAGTCGTCCACCAGCCCGCGAGCTGAAGCCAGGGCCTCGGCCAGGTTGTCCCCCAGGCCTTCGTCCTGCGCCGCCGCCTCCGGCTCGTCGGGCTCGTGGGCTGCGTGTTCCGCCGTCACGTGTTCAGCGGCGGCGGGTCAGGGTGGCGAGCAGGAAGCCCGCGGCGGCGGCGATCCCCAGGCTTTGCAGGGGCTTTTCCCGCACATAGCTGCAGGCCTGGGCCATCAGGTCCTGGCCCCGTGCCTCGGCATACCGGGAGCCGCTGCGCAGGCCTTCCTCGGCGCGCCCGCCCTGGACGCTGAGCCGGTCGATCGCCTCGTGGGCGGCGCGGGCGGCCCGGTCGGTGATGGGGGTTTCGCCCTGTTTGGTGTTGGTGTCGTTGGGTTCGGCCATGGTCGACTCCTTCGTTGGGATGTTCTCGGTCCTTCTCGCCAACTCAATGTAGCATCGCCGCGCGCGGCCCGCCCTCAGCGGACCAGCATGAACAGCGCGCCCTCGCCCCGGCGCAGGTGGAACAGCAGCTGCGCCGCCTCGCGCACGGCGGTGCGGAACTCCTGCAGATTGTTCACCGGTCGGCGGTTCACCGACAGGATGACATCGCCGGGGCGCAGCCCGGCGCGGGCCGCCGCACTGCCGGGCTCCACGTTCTCCACACCCACGCGCAGGGCCTGGCGGCCGTTGCTCAGCCGCACCTCCACTTCGGCGAAGCTTGCGCCCTGCAGCTGCGGCGGCAGGCCCGGTACCTCGCTGGAGGGTACCGAGGCCTCGCGCAGCTCGGTGCTCACTTCGCGGCGCTCGCCGTCGCGCAGATAACGTAGCCTCACCCGGTCGCCGATGCGCAGCAGCCCGATGCGGTTGCGCAGCGCAGCGGCATCGCTCACCGGGTCGCCATTGACTGCGATGATGATGTCGCCCGCTTCCAGCCCGGCCTCCGCGGCGGCGGATCCGGGGGCCACTTCCGTGACCACCACGCCATCGCGGGTGTCCAGTTCGAAGGCCTGGGCCAGCCCCGGGGTGAGGTCCTGGATCGCCACCCCCAGGCGGCCGCGACGCACCTCCCCGTGCTCCACCAGCTGTGCTACCACGGTGCGCATCATGTGCACGGGAATGGCGAAGCCGATGCCGACATTGCCACCGGCGGGGCTGATGATGGCGGTGTTGATGCCCACCAGTTGCCCGCGCAGGTCCACCAGTGCGCCGCCGGAGTTGCCCGGGTTGATGGAGGCGTCGGTCTGGATGAAGTCCTCATAGCCCTCTATGCCCAGCCCGGTGCGCCCCAGGGCGCTGACAATGCCGGAGGTGACGGTCTGCCCCAGGCCGAAGGGGTTGCCGATGGCGACCACGAAATCCCCCACCTGCAGATCCCGGGAGCGCCCCACGGATACTTGCGTGAGCCCCGTCGCGTCCACTCGGATCACCGCCAGGTCCGTTTCCGGGTCGCTGCCCACCAGCTCGGCCTGCAGTTCACGTCCATCCCGCAGGGTGACCACGATCTCCTCGGCTTCGCGAATTACGTGGTGGTTGGTGACGATATGGCCTTGCTCGGCGTCGATTACCACCCCCGAGCCCAGGCTCTGGGTGCGTCGCTCTCGGGGTTGCTCGGGAACATCGAAGAAGCGCCGGAAGAAGGGGTCCTGCAGCAGGGGGTTCTGTCGTATGCGCACCTTGCCGCTGGTGGCGATGTTCACCACCGCCGGGGTGACGCGTTCGAGCATGGGCGCGAGGGTGGGCAGCGTTTGACCGTCCACCTGCTGGGGCAGGGCGGCGGTGGCGGGCAGCGCGCCCAGCGTGAGCAGAATCAGCAGGGCGTAGGCCCCAAGAGACGTGGCGTATGCGCGCATGCAGATGAGCCTCCGGTGAAACAGGCTGTAGGAGCGGCTCACGGCCGCCGCGAGCCGCTCCTACAGGCGCGGTATCGGGTTTTTTTGGTGTTCCCGGACATAGACCGAAGGGCCGGAACGGAAGTTCCGCCCCGGCCTTGTCGTTCAGCTCTGCACCTCGATGCGCCGCGGCTGCAGCTTTTCCTGCTTGGGGATGCTGATCTCCAGGACGCCGTTCTTGCTGCTGGCGGCGATTCGATCGGCATCCGCCGTATCCGGCAGGGTGAAGCGGCGGTAGAAGCGGCCGCGGCTGCGTTCCACCCGCTTGAAACCGGGCGCGGGTTCGCTTTTCTCTTCGCTATAGCGGCTGCCCTGGATGCTCAGTACACCGTTCTCCATGCTGATATCGATGTCCTTGGGTTCCACGCCGGGCAGATCGGCGCAGAGCAGATAGCGTCCTTCCTCCTCGCGAATATCCACCGGCGGGACCCAATCGGCGGTGGCGAGGCTGCCGTCGCCGTCCGTCCGCTGGTCGTGCAAGCGGATCAGTTCGTTGCTCAACTGGTTCAACAGGCTCCACGGTTCGTGACGATACAAGGCCATGATGCGCCTCCTGTTAGTTGCTTCATACGAGTTGATCGGAGCTGTTTTTATAGCCAAGTTAGCACTCCAATGCAAGGAGTGCTAAGTCTGACAATGCCGGTTTGGGGCCCTTTTGTTCGCGTTTTCTTGATCGCCCCGGGGCTTGCTGGTATAAAGTCCGCCCTCTGCGCGTCTCAATTTCGAGGCGGCCGGCCCAGGCCCAGGAATATTTTAGGAGGCAGTTCCCATGTCCAAGGTCTGCCAGGTGACGGGTAAGCGCCCGACCACCGGGAATAACGTTTCTCACGCGAACAACAAGACGCGTCGTCGCTTCTTGCCGAATCTGCAGTACCACCGCTTCTGGGTGGAGAGCGAGAACCGCTGGGTGCGCCTGCGCGTCTCCGGCAAGGGTATGCGCACCATCGACAAGCTCGGCATCGACGCCGTGCTGGCCGATATGCGTGCCCGCGGCGAGAAGTTCTAGGGAGTAGCCGATCATGCGTGACAAGATCAAACTGGTTTCCAGTGCCGGCACCGGCCACTTCTACACCACCGACAAGAACAAGCGGAACACGCCGCACAAGCTCGAGTTCAAGAAGTTCGACCCGGTGGTGCGCAAGCACGTGACCTACAAGGAAGCCAAGATCAAGTAAGCCTTGATCGCGGTTTTCGGAAAAGGCCCGCGACGTGCGGGCTTTTTTGTATCTGTCGAAACGGGGGCTGGCGGAGATGGTGGAAGACTGGGCCGGCACGGCCGACGCCGCAGCCCTGCGTGCCTCGGGGCTTGATCGCTTCGCCGCCTTTTGGGAGCTGCCCCGGGACTGGTTCGAAGCGCCCAATCGGCGCGGTGCCGGTTGGAGCGGTGTCAGCCGACATGTGCTGAGCGGGGAGATGGCGATATTCCTCAAGCGTCAGCAAGACTACCTCGTCGACCGGCCCCTGGCTCGCCTGCGCGGCCTGACGACCTTTCGCGCCGAATGGCGCAATCTCCGCCGTCTGCAATTGCTGGGTATCCCCACCGCGCCGCTGCTCTACTTCGGCCTTCGCAAGGAGGCGGGCCGTTGGCGCGCGCTGCTGGTGCTGCGGGAGCTGGATGGCTATCGCTCGCTGGAGGCGCTGATGGCGGCCTGGCGGGAGGGCGAGCTGGATCGGGCGCAGGCCGCCCGCCTCGCCGATGCGCTGGCCATTTTGCTTGGCCGCCTGCACAAGGCGCGGTTGTGCTTCAACGCGCTCTATCCCAAGCATATTTACGTGCACGCGGGCTGGTTGGCGCAGGGGCGCGGTGAAGAGCCGGCTCTGCGGCTGATTGATCTGGAGCGGGTTCGCTGGCGCCCGACCCGTCGGGCCTGCGTGCTGGAAGATATCGAAAAACTCAACCGCCATTGCGAGGCGCTGCCCCGCGGTTTGCGTCTGCGATTCTTCAAGGCCTACCGGGGTGTGGAGCGTTTGGGCGGGAGTGACAAGCGCCTGTTGCGTGCGCTGCTGCGAAAGACCGCGCGCAAGCGCAAGGCCTGACCCTCGGGCGGCCAGGCCCCTGGGGTGGGCTCAGGCCGGTTGCGCCAGCGTGTAGCCGCGCAGGCTGCGGGCGAAGTCCTGCAGTGCCCGCACGCCGCTGGCCTCGGCCTGGGCACACCAGTCGGCCAACTGCTTGCGCAGGGTCTCGTGGCTGTGACTGGATCGGGCCCAGAGCGCCTGCAAACGCTGCTTGTACTCGTAGACCAGCTCCAGTTGCTGGCTGCGGCTTAGTACCTGCTGCAGGCGGTTGCGCTGGCGTTCATTGATCAGCGAATCCTCGCGAATCAGCAGCCGCTTGGCCGGGCGGTAGAGCTTGCGGCAGGTCTGGTCTGCCCGGTGCAGTTCCTCGCGCACGGTGGGCAGCACCACTTCACGGCCATAGCGCGCCAGCACGTGCAGTCGGTTGACCACCACGGCACTGACCGTGTCACGGTCGATCTCCTGTTTCCCCGGGGCGATCACCGGCTTGGGTGCCACGCGTTTCACCCGGGCCAGGCCCACCCGCTCCAGGCCGCGGATGTACGCCCAGCCCAGGTCGAACTCGCCCCGGCGCAGCGCGAATTTGGCGCTGCTCGGGAAAGCATGGTGATTGTTGTGCAGTTCCTCGCCGCCCACCAGGATGCCCCAGGGGGTGAGATTGGTGGAGGCGTCACTGGGCTCGAAGTTGCGATAGCCCCAGTAATGGCCCACACCGTTGATGACACCCGCCGCCCAGAAGGGGATCCACACCATCTGGATGGCCCAGATGGTCAGCCCAATCGCGCCGAACAGGGCCACGTCGATCACTGCCATGAGGGTGATGCCGAGAAAGGGGTAGCGGCCGTAGACGTGGCGCTCGATCCAGTCGTTCGGTGTGCCGTGGGCATACTTGCGCACGGTTTCCTCTCGCGCCGCCTCTTCCCGATACAGCTCGGAGCCGCGCCACATCACCGTGCTCAGGCCTTTCACTATGGGGCTGTGGGGGTCGTCCTCGGTTTCGCACCGGGCGTGGTGCTTGCGATGCACCGCCACCCACTCGGCGGTGACCATGCCGGTGGTCAGCCACAGCCAGAAGCGAAAGAAATGCGCCACACTCGGATGCAGCTCCAGGCCGCGATGGGCCTGATGCCGGTGCAGATAGATGGTGACGCTGGCGATGGTGATGTGGGTCAGGCCCAGGGTTGCGAGCACGTAGCCCCACCAGGGCAAATCGAGGAATCCGTTGAGCATCTGTGTTTATATCCGGGGCGTGGTGATGGAAGCTAGGACAATACGCTACAGTCACTGGTTCCACGCACTATAGTGGATGGCGCCGACTTGCGGCCAGCAATACTCATAAATCCGGGCTCAGTTGCATGCACGATATCTACCTGGCCAGGCAGCCGATATTCGACCGTGAACTGAACGTTTACGGTTACGAGCTGTTGTTTCGCCCGGCGGACACCGACCGGGCCGGTGTCATCGACGGCGACCAGGCGACCTCGGAGGTGATCCTCAACGCCTTCACCGTCATCGGCCTCGATACCCTGGTGGGGCACCGCAAGGCCTTCATCAACTTCACCCGGGATTTCTTTACCAGCCCTCACCGCCTGCCCCTGCCGCCGGAGCGGGTGGTGCTGGAGGTGCTGGAAGACATAGAGCCGGACGCGGACTTCATCGAATCGCTAAGGGGCTGGGTGGGCGAAGGTTACCAGCTCTCGCTGGATGATTTTATCTGGCATGAGCGCTTGCGCCCGCTGGTGGAGCTGGCCAGCCTGGTGAAGGTGGAGGTGAGCGCGCTGAGCGATGAGCAGATCGCCGAGCACGTGCGTCAGCTGCGCCCCTACGGCGTGGAACTGCTGGCCGAGAAGGTGGAGACCCGGGAGCGTTACGAGTTTTGTCACCGGCTGGGTTTCGACTACTTCCAGGGCTATTTCCTTAGTCGGCCGCGGGTGATGCGCGGCCAGTCCATTGCCGGTCAGCGCCTGCCCACGCTGAACCTGCTGGCCGCTCTGCACCGCCCGGATGTGGGGCTGGCGGAGCTCGAGGAGCTGATTGCCCGGGATGTCTCCCTCAGCTACAAGCTGCTGCGTTATCTGAACTCCGCTTTCTTCAGCATGCCCCGGCGCATCGATTCGATCCGCGAGGGGGTGCTCTACCTGGGCGTGCAGAAACTGCGTACCTGGGCGACCTTGCTCGCGCTCTCGGCCATGCCGGGGCAGTCGGAGGAGCTGCTTACCAGCTTGATGATTCGCGCGCGCATGTGCGAGGCGCTGGCCCAGGCGCTGGGGCGAGAGTCGGCGAGTCATTACTTCACGGTGGGGCTGCTCTCCGGCCTGGATGCGGTGATGGATGCGCCCCTGGAGGAGATCCTCGCCGCCTTGCCCTTGAGTGACGAGACTCTGGCGGCGCTGCTGCATCAGCAGGGGCCGGCCGGAGAGCTGCTGGCGCTGACCCTGGCCTATGAGCGGGGTGACTGGGAGGCGTGCCGCGGTGCGGCGCTCTCGGAGGAGCAATTGCTGCAGGCCTACCTGGGGGCGGTGGCCTGGAGCGAGCGGGTCAAGTTCGATTGAGCTTCAGGTGCAGATTGCCCTGCGTATCCACCCGACAGTGCCAGCCCGGCGCCAGCCAGGTGGTGGAAACGGTCTCGGTGATCAGCGCTGGTCCCGCCAGCTCCGCGCCCGCCGCCAGCGCTTCTCGGGGCCATACCGGCACCGCGCCCAGGCCGTGTAGTTCGGCGTGTTGGGGTTGCACCCGGGCATTGCCCGGTGCGTCCAGTGCCAGGTTCGCGCTCGGGCCCTGCAGGCCCAGGCGCAGATTGACCAGTTCCACGCCTTCGCGCAGACGATGTCCGTAGCGCGCGGCGTGGGCCGCGTGGAAAGCCGCCGTGGTGGCCTCCCGGCCCTGCCAGGGCACGCTCAGGGTGTAGGCCTGGCCCAGATAGCGCAGATCGGCGCTGGCCTGTGCCCGCAGTTCTGACGCCGCAAAGCCCTCTTGGGCCAGCGCGGCTTCGCCCCGGGCGCGCAGTTCGCCCAGCGCGGCGTCGATCTCCGCCTCCTCCAGGTCGGCGAGCGGCCCGCGCAGGGTGCGCGAGAGCTGGCGCCCCCGGGGTGCGGCGAGCATGCCCAGCGCCGACAGCACCCCGGCGTGCACCGGGACCAGCGCCCGGTCCATCCCCAGGCTTTCCGCCAGTGCGCAGACATGCAGCCCGCCGGCGCCGCCGAAGGAGCTCAAGGTGAACGTGCGCGGGTCGCTGCCCCGCTGCACGGAGATCACCCGCAGGGCGCGGGCCATGTGCTCGTTGGCGAGCCGGACGATGCCCTCGGCGGTTTCTTCCAGCGCCAGGCCCAGCTCCGTGGCGAGCGCGGCCACCGCCTGCCGGGCGGCGGCCAGGTCCAGTTGCATATGACCGCCCAGGAAGGCGTCCGGGCGCAGCCGGCCCAGTACCAGATTGGCATCGGTCACGGTGGGCCGTTGCCCGCCCCGGCCATAGCAGGCGGGGCCCGGGTCGGCGCCGGCGGACTCCGGCCCCACCTGGAGCATGCCGCCGGCGTCCCGATAGGCAATGGAGCCGCCGCCGGCGCCTATGGTGTGCATGTCCACCATGGGCACCGCCACCGGATACTCGCCGATGCGCCCCTCGGTGGTGAGCTGGATGGCGCCATCGATCAGCGCCACGTCGGTGGAGGTGCCTCCCATATCGAAGGTCAGCAAGCGTTCCACCCCCGCGGCGCGGCCGATGAAACGCGCCCCCGCCAGGCCGCCGGCGGGCCCGGAGAGCAGCATATGCACGGCGAGCGCCCCGGCCTGCTCGGCGTCGGCGGTCTCGCCGGAGCTTTGCATCACCGCAAGCCGCGCGCCGCGCGCACCGGCGGCGAGCCGGCGCAGATACCGCTGGATCAGCGGGCCCACGTAGCTGTTGAGCCAGGTGGTGAGGCCGCGTTCGTACTCCCGGTATTCGGGCAGGACTTCGCTGGAGCGGGAGATGAACAGCTCCTCGGGCAGTGCCGCCGCTACGCGGCGCTCGAAGCGATCATCGAGAAAGGAGAACAGCAGATTGATGGCCACCGCTTCCGGTTGCAGCGCTCGCACAGCTTGGGCGAGCTTGCGCAGATCCGCGTCGCTCAGCTCTTCCACCACCGAGCCGTCCGCCCCCAGTCGGCCGCCGGTCTCCAGGCACAGCGCCGGGGGCACCGGCGGCGGTGTCTTCGGCGGCTGCAGATCGTAGAGCCGGGCGCGGTTCTGCCGGCCCAGAGTGAGCAGATCGCCCAGGCCGTGGTTGCTGATGAACACGGTGCGCACACCCTTGCCCTCCAGCACCGCGTTGGTGGCCACGGTGGAGCCGTGCACCAGGCGGATAGCCTGGTCGGCCAGGCCCAGCTCCCGAATCCCCTGCAGGATGGCCTGTTCCGGGGCGGCGGGAGTGGAGAGCACCTTGTGGATGCGTAGACGCAGGCCGTCGTAATGGACGAAGTCGGTGAAGGTGCCACCGGTATCCACCCCCAGCAGGTGGGGGTTCTCGCGGGCGTTTGGCTGGGCGTCGCTTTTCGTCATAATGGCCGGATGATAACGAATGGCGAGGGTGAAATCCTGCTGCAGGCCGAGGGTCTGACGCGCGCTTACGGGGAGCGCCAGGCCCTGCATGCGCTGGATCTGACGGTACGTCGGGGGGAAGTGCTGGGCCTGCTCGGCCCCAACGGGGCGGGCAAGTCCACCACCTTGCGCCTGCTCAGTGGCTGTCTGCCGCCCTCCGCCGGGCGAATCCGCCTGGGGGGCGTGGACCTGCTGGCCGAGCCCGCCCGGGCCAAGCGACGGCTGGGCTATCTGCCGGAGCATCCGCCCCTGCACCCGGAGTTGAGCGTCCAGGCTTACCTCGCCTTCTGCGCCCGGCTGCGCGGCGTGCCGCGAGGCCGCCGGGCGGCGGCAGTGGAGCGTGCCTTGGAGCGCTGCGGGCTGGGCGAGGTGCGCCGGCGGCTGATCGGTCGACTCTCCAAGGGCTATCAGCAGCGGGTGGGCATTGCCCAGGCGCTGGTGCATGACCCCGCCCTGGTCATTCTGGACGAGCCCACCGTGGGGCTGGACCCGCTGCAGCTGCGGGCGGTGCGGGCGCTGATCGGTGAGCTGCGCGGGGAGCATGCGGTGGTGTTCTCCAGCCATATCCTCTCCGAGGTGCAGGCCCTGTGTGATCGGGTGCTGATCCTCGCCCGCGGGCGGGTGGTCTACAGCGGCGCGGTGCGCGAGCAGGCCCGGGCCGACCAGGTGGTGGTGGCCTTCGCGCCGGATCCCGGTGCCGAGGCGCTGGCCACTGTGGATGGCATTACGGTGGAGCAGGCCGTGGGCGAGGGTGAGTGGCTGCTGCGCCTTGCCAATGAGGCCGCCCGCGAGGCTCTGTTGCGCCGTGCGCTGGCCCGGGGTTGGCAGCTGCGGGAGTGGCGCTCGCCGGCCTCGTCCCTGGAGCAGCTCTTCCTGCGGGCGACCCAGCAGGAGGCGGCCTGATGTACGCCATCCTCGCCCGGGAGTTGCGCAGCCTGTTCGCCTCGCCGCTGGCCTGGCTGATCCTGGGCAGCACCCAGTTCGCCCTGGCCTGGTGGTTCATGCTGCTGGTGGATCAGTACGAGCAGGACTATCAGCCCCTGCTGGGCGGACTGAACAGCCCCCTGGGCGTGACCGACCTGGTGGTGGCGCCCTTCTTCTCGGGGCTCCCGCTGCTGGCGGTGCTTTTGCTGATGGTGGCCCTGCTGGCCATGCGCTTGCTGGCCGAAGAGCGGCGCTCGGGCACCTTGCCTTTGCTGCTGAGCAGCCCGGTATCGGGCACGGGCATCGTGTTAGGCAAGTACCTGGGGGGGCTGGCGTTCCTGGCGCTGCTGGTGCTGCTGTGGTCGCTGATGCCGCTCTCGCTGCTGCTGGTAACGGGGCTGGATGTTGCCCGGGTACTGGCCATGATGCTGGGTCTGCTGCTGCTCGCCGCGGCCCTGCTGGCGCCGGCACTGTACCTGTCCAGTCTGAGCGAGCAACCGGCCGGGGCGGCGGCGGCGAGCTTCGTGCTGAGCCTGATGCTGCTGATGCTCGGCCAAGGGGCGGGTGGCGAGGGGGCGCTGTCCTATCTGGGTGCGCTTGGCCATTATCAGGGCTTCACCCGCGGGGTCGTGGCCAGCCCGGCGCTGGCCTACTATCTGCTGCTCATCGTCGGTTTTCTCGGATTCACCGTGCGGCGCCTGGACGCGCTGCGCCTGCAGGCCTGAACCATGCGCATGAACTCGCGCCTACGCTGGTCGCTGCGGCTCAACGCCGTGCTCTTCACCATCCTCTTCCTGGCACTGCTGGGGGGGCTTGCCTGGTTGAGCACGCTCTACTCGGTGCAGTGGCGCTGGGCGGGGGCGGCCTACACCGAGCTCTCCCAACCCAGCCGAGCCCTGCTGGCCCGCCTGGAAGAGCCGCTGCAGGCGGTGGTCTTCGCACCCCGGGAAGGCACGGTAGCCGAACATCTGCAGCGGCTGCTGCGCCGCTACGCCGATCAGGCCCCCGCCGGCCTGCAGCTGGAGTGGGTGGATCCGCGCACCCGGCCCGATCTGGTGCGGGAGCTGGGCATAGAGCGCGCCGGTGAACTGGTGCTGCGCTACCGGGGCGCCCAGCAGCGGGTGCGGGTGCCCACCGAGCAGCACATCAGCGCCGCCATCGAGCGGCTGTTGCGCACCGGCGAGGCCTATATCGCTTATCTGACCGGCCACGGCGAGCGCTCGCTGGAAGGGGAGACCAACCATGACCTGGGCCGGTTCGGCGAGGCGCTGCGACGCAAGGGCTACCGGCTGCAGGCGCTGAACCTGGCCCGCATGCCGGCGCTGCCCGATAACCTCGCGCTGCTGGTACTGGCCGACCCCCAGGTGGAGCTGCTGCCGGGCGAACAGAGCATCGTCCAGCGCTATCTGCGCGAGGGCGGTTCGCTGCTGCTGCTGGCCGAGGCCGCGGATGCCAAGCATCTGGCCTTTCTGGAGCCGGTGTTGGGGCTGCGCATCCGCGCGGGGCTGATCCGCGACCCGCAGGCCCGGGAGCTGCTGGCCCTGGAGGACCAGCAATTGCTGGTGATCTCCGCCTACCCCGAGCACCCCGCCACCCGGGCGCTGGAGGCGCCCAGCCTGTTGCCTCGGGCCACCATGCTCAGCCCCGCCGGGCAATCGGACTGGGTGCCCTTGCTGCGCACCGGCACGGCGCAGCGCTGGGAGCCGTTGCCGGGCGTGACCGCCAAGGCCGAGGGCGGGCCGCTGTGGGTGGCGGCCACGGCTGAAAGGGCCGGCCATGAGGGCCGGCGCCAGCGCCTGGCGGTGCTGGGGGATGCGGATTTCCTCTCCAATGCCTACCTGGGCAACGGCGCCAACCTGCCTCTGGGACTGAACTTGGTGGACTGGCTGGCAGAGGCCGAGGGCTTCATCGGCAGCTATGCGCGCCCCAGCCCGGATCAGCGCCTGAGCTTTGCGCCCTGGAGCCGGTATCTGATCGGCTTCGGCTTTCTGCTGGGGCTGCCGCTGCTGTTCCTGGGGCTTGCCCTGTGGCGCTGGTGGCGGCGGCGCGCCGGATGAACGCCCGGCGCGCGTTGCTCAATCTGGCCCTGGCCCTGGCGCTGCTGCTGGTGGCCTGGCTGATCGTGGAGGCGCGCAAACCGCCCCCCACGGTGGCGGAGCAGCCGGTTTCGGAGATATCCCGCATCCAGGTCGATGAGCGTTTCACCTTGCGCCGGGAAGGGGCGCGCTGGTGGCTCGCCGAGCCCCGGCGCCTGCCCGCCAGCCCCGAGCAACTGCAGCGCCTGCTGGATTTCCTGGGCACGCCGGTGGGCGAAACCCTGCGCGTCGCGGAGCTTGAACTTGCCCCCTTGGGGCTGGAGGCGCCACGCCTCACGCTGCGCCTGAATGGCGAGTCGCTCGCCTTCGGCACCCTGGACCCGATGAGCAAACAGCGTTATCTGCAACGAGGCGATCAGGTACTGCGGGTGCTGGACCCGATATCCTCCACACTGGGCGGCCCCTGGTGGAACTTCGTGGACCGGCGCCTGTTCGCCGAAGGGGCGAGGGTGCGCTCGGTGGCGTTCTCCGACGGGCGCCGTCTGGGTAGCGAGGACGCCCAGGGCTGGGAGGCGCTGCGCGCCACCATCGTCAGCCCGGAACCCGCCGCGCCCGTCGCGGCCCCATGGGTGCGCATCGTCACCGAGCAGGGCGAGCGCCGGCTACGCCTGCGTCGCGAGACGCCCGCCGGCCTTTGGGATGTGGAGCAGAAAATGCTTTACCAGTTGCCCCGGCGCTGGCTGGATGAATGGTTTGGCCCGGAGGCGGACGATGCCTGAGTTGCCCGAGGTGGAAACCACCCGCCGTGGCGTCGCCCCCCATGTGCTGGGCCGAGCTGTCGTCGAGGTGCGGGTGCGCGAGCCCCGCCTGCGCTGGCCGGTGCCCCCGGAGTTGGCCGAGGGGCTCACGGGGCAGCGCATTCAGGCCGTGGAGCGTCGGGGCAAGTACCTGCTGTTCGCGACCGCCGCGGGCACCCTGCTGCTGCATCTGGGTATGTCCGGCAGCCTGCGAGTGCTCCCCCACTGGGAAGCGCCGGCGCGCCATGCCCATGTGGATCTGGGCTTCGAGCATGGCCACTGGTTGCGCTACACCGACCCGCGCCGCTTCGGCAGCCTGCACTGGTGGCTCGGTGATCCGCTGCAGCACCCCCTGCTCGCCCACCTGGGGCCCGAGCCGCTGGCGGAGGAAGGCGGTTTCGACGGCGCCTGGTTGTATGCCCGGGCGAAGGGGCGGCGGGTGAGCGTCAAGGCGCTGCTGATGGACAGCCGCACCGTAGTGGGCGTGGGGAATATCTATGCCAACGAGGCGCTGTTTCTCGCCGGTATACGCCCGGACCGGGCGGCGGGGCGCATCAGCCGGGCGCGCTACGAGCGGCTGGCGCAGACGGTGCGAGAGGTGCTGGCCCGGGCGATCGAGGCGGGTGGTACGACCTTGCGGGATTTCACCTCCGGCGAGGGCAAGCCCGGCTATTTTGCCCAGCAGTTGCATGTTTACGGCAGGGGTGGGCAGCCCTGCCCCCGGTGTGGCGATGCGTTGCGGGAGCAGCGCCTGGGCCAGCGCGCCACCACCTGGTGCCCACGCTGCCAGCGTTAGGGATGCACGGATCGGCGCCCTGCTGCCCCGCCCAACGCAAGAAGGGCCGCGATGTGCGGCCCTTCTCTTGGTGTCACGCCTCGGCTGACGCTTATCCCTTGACCAGCGGGCACTCCGGGTTCGGCGGGGCGAAGGCCACGTCGCCGGGGATGACCCGCAGCAGCTCGTAGTAGTCCAGGGCCTGATCCACTTCGCTGGGGCGGCGGATCCGCATGTAGTTCATGTCGTGCACCACACGGCCGTCTTCGCGGATGTAGCCGTTGCGGGTGATGCCGTCATCGATGGGGATCTCGCGCATCTTCGCCACCACCTCCGTGCCCCGGTCGGAGCCACTGGCCTGCACGGCCTTGAGGTAGTGCTTGATGCTCACGTAGGCGGAGATCTGCGCCGAGGACGGCGGGCTGCCGTTGCGCTGCCGGAAGCGCTCGGAGAACTCGCGAGCCGCTTCGTTCTGACCCCAGTAGTAGGGTACGCCGAACTGCAGACCGGCGGCGGCGTAGTTGCCGATGGCGCGCACGTCCTGGAGCAGGGTCATGACGCTGGCGAGCTTGTGGCCACGGGCCGTCACGCCCATTTCGCTGGCCTGGCGCACCGCGGCGATCAGGCCCGCGCCGGCGTTGCCGATGGCGATGACGTCCGCGCCACTGTCCATGGCCTTCTGCAGGATGGGGAAGAAGTTCGATTCGGTAAAGCCGTGGTAGGTATGGCCGATGACCTTGGCCCCATGGGGCGCGATGGCCTTCTCCAGCCCTTCCTTGATGCCGTAACCGAAGGGATGGTCCAGGGTTATCACGTACCAGGTCTTGGCGTCGTCCTCGCGAGCCAGGGCATCGCCCAGGGAAGAGGTGAACGCGCCGGTGTTGTACTGCCACTGGATGCTCTGGGCCCGGCAATGCTTGCCGGTGAGCAGCTCCGTGCCCGCGCCGTTGTGGATGACGATGGTGTCGCTGTCGCCGGCGGCGGCCTGCACGGCCAGCGCGGCGGCGGAGGAGGGAATGCCGACGATCACGTCGATATTGTCCTCGTCGATGTAGGCACGGGTTTGCTCGGTGGCCACATCCGGGGTGTTCTTGTGATCGCGCAGCAGGACCTGGATGGGCTTGCCGTTGATCTTGCCGCCAAATTCCTCGGCGGCCATCTCGGCGGCGACCTGCTCGCCCTGGCCGGCGGAGTCGGAATAGGGGCCCACCACATCGGTGAGCACGCCCACCTTGATGACGCCGTCGGTGATATCGGCCTGGCCGATGGCCGGCAGGCCCAGCGCGGCGGCGAGGGCCGCGCCTTGCAGCAGGGGCCGCAGGGTGGTGAATCGATGGCTCAGCATGTCTAGGAGTCTCCCCAAAAGGATTCTGTGCGGTTGCCTGCGGTGGTTACCGGCGATAGTACGCTTCGCGGGGCGTATCTTGCTCTGTTCGCTGGGCGTGGCGGACCGCTGTTCTTGTTACCCCTACAAACATATCAGCACTCCGGGGCTTGCGCACGTTTTGTGATGGGCTCGGCAAAGGCCCATGGGAACTGATCAGTCTCCCGCGTACGGACCCTGATAGCTGATGGCGCTGATCAGGTACTCGCGGGGGCCGGCCGGGGTGTCCAGATGGAAGGTTTCATCCAGCGCCTTGCCGAGCACCGCCCGGCCCATGGGCGAGTCCATGCTGATCCAGCCTCGTGCCGGGTCGAACTCATCCGGGCCCACCACCCGTAAGCTCAGCTCCTCGCCCTGCTCGTCCTCCAGCCGGAACCAGGCGCCGAAGTAGATGCGGGAAGTATCGTCCGGCGGGCGGTCCACCACCGTGATGCCGTCCAGGCGCTTGCGCAGGAAACGCACCCGACGATCGATCTCGCGCAGCTGCTTTTTGCCGTAGATGTACTCGGCGTTCTCGGAACGATCGCCCTGGGCCGCGGCCTCGGAGACGGCGCGGGTGACTTCCGGGCGTTTGTGCCGCCAGAGATAGTCCAGTTCCTCGCGCAGGCGCCGGTGGCCCTCCGGCGTGATGTAGGGCGAGCTGGGCGCTTGGGGTGGACGGTAGCGGCCCATGGGCTCAGCGGCTCGGCGCCGGCGCGAAGACCTGGGCCTGCCCCACGCCCCGGGGGTCGGCGGCGGCCTTGAGACCGTCGCCGTCGCGCCGTACCGCCTGCATGTCGCCATAGCGCCGCTGCCGCGCCTTCAGCGCGTGGCCCATGGCGCGCAGTTGATCCCGCACGGCTTCGGGCAGGGCGCCGGGCTCGAACTGGATATGATCCGGCAGGTACTGGTGGTGGTAGCGCGGCAGGCTCACCCAGCGGGTCGGTTCCTCGCCGTCGGCGAAGCTCAACGCGCCCAGCAACACCATGGTGATGATGCGGCTGCCACCCGGCGTGCCCAGCACGGCGACACGCTCACCGTCGACCAGGAAAGTGGGCGTCATGCTGGAAAGCGGCCGCTTGCCCGGGGCGATGGTGTTCGGCGCCGTGCCCACCAGCCCGTAGGCATTGGCCTTGCCCACGGCGGCGGCGAAGTCGTCCATCTCGTTGTTCAGCAGAATGCCGGTGCCCGGTGCCATGAAGCCGCTGCCGAAGGGATAGTTGATGGACAGGGTGGCGGCCACCCGGTTGCCGTCGGCGTCGATGATGGAAAAGTGGGTGGTGTCTTCGCCGCCCGGGCGCTGCGGGTTGACCGGGGCGAGCAGCTCGCTGGGCGTGGCGCGCCGCGGGTGTATGCCTTGGGCCAGGCCCGCCGCGTAATCCTTGCTCAGCAAACGGGCCAGCGGCATGGCCACATGGTCCGGGTCGCCCAGATACTCGGCCCGGTCGCGGTAGGCGCGGCGCATGGCCTCGACGATGAGGTGAATGCGCTGGGTGGGCTCCAGGGTGCTCAGGTCATAATGCTCGAGGATGTTGAGCATGCCGATCAGCCCCACGCCCCCCGCCGAGGGTGGTGGCGCGCTGATCACCTCGATGCCGTGATAGCGCCCGCGCACCGGTTCGCGCTCCACCACCCGGTATTCCCGCAGATCTTGCAGGCGCCAGATGCCGCCGGCGGCTCGCACCTCCGCGACCAGATCGCGGGCAATGGGGCCGCGATAGAAGCCGTCGTGGCCCTGCGCCGCGAGCCGCTCCAGAGTTTGGGCCAGCTCCGGCTGACGCAGGCGCCAGCCGGGCGCGGGGAGCGCCCCCTGGTCCAGCAGCAGGCGGCGGGCTTCCTCGTTGAGGGCATCACGGCGCCAGTGGAGCATTTGCAGAAAATGCGCGTCCACCGGAAAGCCCGCGCGGGCAAGGTGTATGGCGGGGCGCAGGCTGCGCGCCAGAGGCAGGCGGCCATAGTGTTCCGCCAGGTGCGCCAGAGCCGCCGGTGTGCCGGGAATCGCCGCGGCCAGCGGGCCGTGGAGGGAAGCCTTGGGAAGGACTTGGCCTTCGGCATCTTGGTAGAGCGCTGCATGTGCCGCCAGCGGGGCACGTTCGCGGCCGTCGAGCATCACATCGCGGCCGTCTTTCGCCCGGTGCAGCAACCAGAAGCCCCCGCCGCCCAGCCCCGAGCCGTAGGGTTCCACCACGGCCAGCGTGGCGCTTACGGCGACCGCGGCATCGAACGCATTGCCACCGGCTTCCAGGATCTCGCGCCCGGCGGAGGTGGCCAGCGGATGGGCGCTGGCGATGGCAGCCTGCGGACCGCGCTCGGCGAGCGCCGGGTCGGCAAGAAAGAGCAGCAGCAGGAGCAGCAGGCGGGCCGGGCGCATCGCCATGGGCTCACGCGCCCTGCTTGTAGCGTTCGTGAAGGGCCGCGGCCACATCCGGGTGGACGAACTTCTCGATGTCCCCGCCCAGGACCGCGACTTCCTTTACCAGGCTGGAGGAGATGTACGCATATTGCTCGGAGGGGGTGAGGAAGATGGTTTCCACGTTCTCGATGAGCTGGCGGTTCATGCTGGCCAGCTGGAATTCGTACTCGAAGTCGGACACTGCCCGCAGGCCGCGCATGATGACCTGGGCGCCGCAGTTCTCCACGAAGCGCGCCAGCAGTGTGTCGAAGCTGCGCACTTCCACGTTGGGGACGTGAGCCAGCACCCGCTGCGCCAGTTCCAGGCGCTGTTCGGTGCTGAAAGCCGGGCGCTTGCTGGGGCTGGGGTAGGCGGCCACGCCGATGATCAGCCGGTCGAACAGCCGCGAGGCCCGCTCCACCAGGTCGCTGTGACCGCGGGTGATGGGGTCGAAGGTGCCGGGATAGACCGCGGTGACGCTCATGTTGTTTCCTGTTCGCTGTGTTCCCGCGCCGCCAGGTAATAGGCCACCTCGCCGGCGCGTTTTTCCCGCAGCAAATGCCATGAGGCCGGCAGGGGCGGCAGCGGGCGTTTTGCGGGCTGTTCCAGATAGATGCGCGCGTCGGCGCTCAGCCAGCCGCCCTCTTCCAGGCGCTGACAACACGGGGCGATGATATCGGAGTCGAAGGGCGGATCAAGGAAGACCAGGTGGAAGGGGCGTGCAGGCCCCCGCAGAAAACCCAGGGCGTCGGCCTGCACGAGCTGGGCCCGGTCGGCGCCCAGCCGGGCGATGTTTTCCCGCAGCAGCGTGGCGGCGCGACGATCTCGCTCCACCAGCACCGCTTCCGAGGCTCCCCGGGAGAGGGCCTCCAGCCCCAGCGCGCCGCTGCCAGCGAACAGGTCCAGGCAACGGGCGGCGGGCAGGAGGGGTTGCAGCCAGTTGAACAGGGTCTCGCGAATCCGGTCCCCGGTGGGGCGCAGCCCCACCGTGGCGGGGAAATCGAGCTTTCGGCCGCGCCAGTGGCCGCCGATGATCCGCAGGCTCTGTTTGCCGCCGCTCATGGGGTTTTCGCCGCCTCGGGGCCTACCAGCACCCGGGTCATGCGCGCCGGGTCCAGATGGCGACGAAAGGCCTCGCGGATCTCCTCGGCGCTCACCGCTCGCACCCGGCTCACATAACGCTCCAGATAATCGAGCGGCAGGCCGTAGAAGCCGATCACCGACAGATACCCCACCAGATCGTTGTTGCTGTCGAGCTGCAGCGGAAAGCCGCCGGCGAGATTGGCGATGGCCATATCCAGCTGTTGCTGGCTGGGGCCCTCGTCACGCAGCGAGCGCAGGGAATCGTGGAGTACGCCCAGCGCCTCGTCCGCGCGGTCGGCGCGCACCTGGGTGCTCATCAGGAAGGGGCCGGGGCGCTCCATGAAGCTGAATCGGCTGGCGCTGCTGTAGGAAAGCCCACGCTCCTCGCGCAGCTCCCGGGCGAGCACCGAGTTCAGGCCGCTGCCGCCGAGGATGTGGTTGCCCACCAGCAGCGGGAAGTAGTCGGGGCTGTCGCGGCTCGCCGCCGGTTGGCCGAGGAGGATGTGGGTCTGACTGGCATCGAAGGGGATGTGCACCGCCTGCGTCTCGGCCGGCGGCACCTCGGGCAGGGCGGGCGGCGCTTCGCCGGCGGGGAGCTCATCGAGCAGGCGCCCCACCAGATGCTCGGCCTGGCTGCGGGTCAGATCGCCCACCAGGGCGACCGTGGCATTGGCGGCCACATAGTGGCGGCGGTAGAACTCGCGCAGGTCCTCCTCGTCCAGCGCGCGCAGGCTCTCGGCCGTGCCCGCCGGGGGCGTGGCGTAGGGGTGGTCGCCGTAAAGTGCCTTATAGAAGGCCTTCTCCGCGAGGGCGGCGGGTGATTGCTGCTGGCTGCGCAGGTACACCAGCATGCGCCGGCGCTCCCGCGCCAGCGCGTGGGCGGGAAAGTCCGGCTGGGTGAGGATCAGCTCCAGCGTATCCAGTGCCGGCGCCAGGGCCTCCGCCCGGCTCAGGCTGCGCAGATGCAACCAGGCCATGTCCCGGGCACTGCCGATGTTCAGGCGCGCCCCAACCTGTTCCAGTGCCTGCGCCAGTTCGTCGGCGGAGCGCCCGCCCGCGCCCTGGTCCAGCAGGCTGTTGGTCAGCGCGGCCAGCCCCGGCTGCTCGCCGTCACGGGCGGCGCCGGCGCGGAAGGTGAGCCGCAGATCGACGATGGGCAGGGTGTCGGCGGCGATGAAATACACGTCGGCTCCCTGGGCGCTGCGCCAGTGTTGCACGGGCGGCGTGGCCAGGGCGGGCAGGGTGGCGAGCAGGCCGAGCAACAGCAGGGTCAGGCGCATCATTCGCTCTCCTCGGCGGGCAGCAGGCGGGCGACGGTGAGCCGCTCATCGCGCAGGAAGCGGCGGGCCGCCTCGCGGACCTGCTCGGCGGTGACCGCCCGGACCCGCTGCTCGTAACGGTCCAGTTCCTCCCAGCCGATGCCGGTGGTCTCCAGCACGCCGAGCTGCATGGCCTGATAGAACACGGAATCGAGTTGGAAAAGCGTGTCGGCGATCAGCTGGTTTCGGGCCCGCTCCAGGGTGGATTCGTCCACCAGCTCGTTGCGCAGGCGGGTGATTTCCTCGTCCAGCGCCTGCTCCAGCGCGTCCAGCGTGGCGTCGCCCGCCGGACGGGCGCTGAACAGGAACAGGCTGTCGAGCCGACTGGCAGCGGCGTAGCTTGCAGCGGCTGACGCGGCGATCTCGCGGCCACGCACCAGGCCGGCCTGCAGCCGGGCGGCGGAACCGCCGTCGAGGATGCCGGCCAGTACCTCCAGGGCGTAGGCATCCTCGGGGCGCTCGGCGGTGGCCAGCGAAGGCACGTTGTAGCCGAGCAGGATCTGCGGCACTTCGGCGTTGGGCAGGCGCAGGGTGTAGCGGCGCAGGCCGGGTGCCGTCAGGCGCGGCGGGTCACGGGGGGTGTCGCTGTCCCGCGCGGGCACGGCGCCAAAATGCTTCTGCGCCAGGGCATGCACCACGGCGGGTTCCACATCGCCGGCCACCACCACGGTGGCATTGCCGGGGCTGTACCAGCGCTGGTACCAGCGCTGCAGGTCCGTCAACCGCAGCTGCTGCAGGTCCTCCATCCAGCCGATCACCGGGATGCGGTAGGGGCTGACCGGTTCAGCCTGGAACATGAAGCGTTCGATGAACAGGCTCCGGGGGCGGTCTTCCACCCGCAGGCGGCGCTCTTCGCGCACCACCTCCAGCTCCTTGGTGAATTGGGCTTCGCGCAATTGCAGCCGGTGCATGCGTTCGGCCTCCAGGCGAAAGGCCGTGTCCAGGCGGTCGGCGGCCAGTTGCTGGTAGTAGGCGGTGTAGTCGCGGCTGGTAAAGGCGTTGTCCCGGCCGCCCTCGGCGGCGATCAGCCGGGAAAACTCGCCGGGCTCCAGGTTCTCGGTGCCCTGGAACATCATGTGTTCGAGCACGTGAGAGACGCCGCTGATGCCCCGGTGTTCATAGCTGGAGCCCACCCGGTACCAGACCATGGAGACCGCCACCGGGGCGCGGTGATCCTCGCGCACCAGCAGGCGCAGGCCGTTGTCCAGGGTGTATTCGTGTACCGGGGGCGGGGCGGCGAGAGCGCCGCCGCTGACCAGGGCCAGCATCAGGCCCAGGGAGGCGAATATCGTGCGCATGCTGTCTCTGCCTGGGTTTCGAGGAGTGTTAGGATAGCCGACACTTTCCCCGACCGTTAAGGATGATCATCCGCCACCATGTGGGGTTTCAGGAAAAAGGACAAGACCGGGTCCAAGAAGCCGGTCGAACCGCAGACGCCTGCCGCTGCCGAGGCCCTGGATGAGTCGAGCGCCTCGCCGGCTCCGGAGTCGGCGCCCGAGCGACCGTCCGCCGTACCGGCGCCCGCCGCGCCGGCCGAGGCCGGCGAGCGGGCCGCGCCCGATACGCAGGACGAGTCCGCCGAGCCCCGGCGCCGCCCGGGCCTGTTCGCCCGTCTGAAGGCGGGGCTCAGCCGTACCGGCAGTGGTCTCACCGAGGGGCTGTCGTCGCTGTTCCTCGGCAAGAAGGTCATCGACGATGAGTTGCTGGAGGAGCTGGAAACGCGCTTGTTGATGGCCGACGTGGGGGTGGAAGCCACCCAGCGCATCATCGATGGCGTCACCGAGCGGCTGAAGCGCAAGGAACTCAACGATGTGGAGGCGCTGCTCGCGGGCCTGCAGGCCGATATGCGCGCCATACTCGCACCCTGCGCCCGGCCGCTGGTGCTGGATGAACGTCACCAGCCCTTCGTCATTCTCATGGTGGGGGTCAACGGCGCCGGCAAGACCACCACCATCGGCAAGCTGGCCAAGCGCTTCCAGGGCGAGGGTCGCGCGGTAATGCTGGCCGCGGGGGACACCTTCCGCGCCGCGGCGGTGGAGCAGCTCCAGGTCTGGGGCGAGCGCAGTGGCATACCCGTGGTGGCGCAGCACACCGGCGCCGATTCGGCCTCCGTGTGCTTCGACGCGCTGCAGGCGGCGCGGGCGCGGCAGATGGACGTGCTTATCGCCGACACCGCGGGGCGGCTGCATACCCAGAGCAACCTCATGGACGAGCTGGCCAAGGTCAAGCGGGTGCTGGGCAAGCAGGACGCCACGGCCCCCCACGAGACCCTGCTGGTGCTGGATGCCAGCAACGGTCAGAACGCCCTGGCCCAGGCCCGGCAGTTCCACCAGGCGGTGGGCGTGGACGGGGTGGTGCTCACCAAGCTGGACGGCACCGCCAAGGGCGGCGTGATCTTCGCCATCGCCGAGCAGCTGGGCCTGCCGGTGCGCTTCATCGGCGTGGGCGAGGGGGCGGAGGATCTGCGCCCCTTCGATGCCGACGAGTTCGTGCGCGCCCTGTTGGGCCGGGACTGAGCGGCGGCCGTGATCCAGTTCGATGGGGTCAGCAAGCGCTATCCGGGCGGCCACGAGGCGCTTTTGGATGTCAGTCTGCGCATACAGCAGGGCGAGATGGTGTTCGTGACCGGTCATTCCGGTGCCGGCAAGAGCAGCCTGCTGCGGCTGATCCCGTTGCTGGAGCGCCCCAGCCGGGGCCACATCATGGTGGCGCGCATCAATCTCTCCCGGCTCGCCCCCCGGCGCATTCCGCGATTACGCCGGCGCATCGGCATGATCTTTCAGGATCACCGCCTGCTTCACGATCGCAGTATCTTCGATAATGTCGCGCTTCCTCTGGTGATCGCCGGTGTGCCCCATCGGGAGATGGGCCGGCGTGTACGTGCCGCCCTGGACAAGGTGGGCTTGCTGCATCGCGAGCGCGCGCTGCCGATGACCCTCTCGGGCGGTGAGCAGCAGCGAGTGGGCATCGCCCGGGCGGTGGTGAGCCGCCCGCCGATCCTGCTCGCCGACGAGCCCACCGGTAACCTGGACCCGGAGCTCTCGGCGGAGATCATGGGCCTGTTCGAGGCCTTCAACCGGGTCGGAGTGACCACCGTGATCGCCAGCCACGACATCGCCCTGATCGAGCGCCTGGGGCACCGGCGCGTCACCCTGGAGCAGGGGCGGGTAGTGAACGATCAGCCCCGCAGGTGTGCCTGATGGCAGTGGGCGGGCGCTTGCAGCGGTTGCTCGAGGTGTGGCTGCTCCAGCACCTGCAGGCGCTGGTGGGGGCGCTGGGGCGGCTGTGGCGCACCCCCGTGGCCGCCGCCATGACCGCCGGGGTGATCGGTATCAGCCTGGCGCTGCCCGCCGGTTTCATGCTGCTGCTGGGCAACCTGGAGCGAAGCCTGGGGGGCTGGGAAGGCGGCGTGCGAATTTCGGTGTTCCTGGAGCAGGGGACCGGCGCCGAGAGCTATCGCCGGGTGCACGAATCGCTGCGGGGCCTGGAGCTGGTGGAGGAAGCCCGCCTGATCACCCCGGAGCAGGCGCGGGCGGAGTTCGAACAACTCAGTGGTTTCAGCGAGGCGCTGGCTCTGCTGGAAGAGAACCCGCTGCCCCCGGTGGTGGAGCTCAAACCGGTGGCCGGGGCGCAAGCGCGGCAACTTGATGGGCTGTTGCAACGGCTGGAGGCGCGCCCCGAGGTGGCCAGCGCCCGCATGGACCGGGAATGGCTGCAGCGCCTGCAGGCCATGATGGCTCTTGCCGAGCGGGGCGTGCAGGTGGTCGCGCTGTTGCTGGCGCTGGCGGTGCTGCTGGTGGTGGGCAATACCATACGGCTGGCCATCGAGAACCGGCGCGACGAGATCATCATTCAGAAGCTCATCGGTGCCTCCAACGGTTTCGTGCGCCGCCCCTTTCTCTACGAGGGGCTGTGGTACGGCTTGCTGGGCAGTCTTCTGGCCTGGCTGCTGGTGCAGCTCGGGCGCTGGGCGCTGGCCGGGCCAGCCGAGCGCCTCGCCGGGCTGTACCAGCGGGGAATATCACTCCAGGGGCTGGATTTCTCCCAAAGCCTGCTACTCTTGTTGGCAGGTGTGCTGCTCGGTTTGCTGGGCTCCTGGATCGCGGTGGGCAGACACCTCTCGGCAATCGAACCGCACTGAGCCCGGCAATGGCTGGCAGGCACGCCGGCCCGGGCGCCCCCGGGGCGCCGCAATATCCCGTAGACATGGAGTCATTAGGGGGAATCACGGATGACTACCGCTCAAAGCCTTTTCGGCAATACCGCCCGTTCCCGTTCCACGCAGCCGCGCAGCAAGCTGGGTGTGCGGCCCCGCGCCAGCGTGCGCATTCCGCTGCAGGCCGGCAGCGAGGACGCCTACATCAAGGCCGTCAATCGTATCCAGATGCTCGACGCCGAGCAGGAGCGCCAACTGGCGGTGCGCTACCGCGACCTGGATGACGAGGGTGCCGCCCGCCAACTGGTTATGTCCCATCTTCGCTTCGTGGTGCACATCGCCCGCAGTTACAAGGGCTACGGCCTGCCGTTGGCCGACCTGATCCAGGAGGGCAACATCGGCCTGATGAAGGCGGTCAAGCGCTTCGACCCGGAAGTACGGGTGCGCCTGGTATCCTTCGCCGTGCACTGGATCCGCGCGGAGATCCACGAATTCATTCTGCGCAACTGGCGTATCGTCAAGGTGGCCACCACCAAGGCCCAGCGCAAGCTGTTCTTCAATCTGCGCGGCTCCAAGAAACGTCTGGGCTGGCTGAACCACGCCGAGGTCCAGAAAGTGGCCGCCGACCTGGGTGTCAAACCGGAAACGGTGCTGGAGATGGAAAGCCGGCTCAGCGGCCAGGACGTGGGCTTCGATGCCCGCCCCGATGATGACGAGGACAGCATTATCCGTTCTCCGGCCGCGTATCTGCAGGACGGTCGCGACGATCCGGCTACCGAGGTGGAGGCCATGGACTGGCGTGGCCACCTCTCGGGTGCGCTGTCCCAGGCGCTGTTGGGGCTGGATCCGCGCAGTCGGGATATCGTGCACCGGCGTTGGCTGGGCGAGCACAAGTCCACCTTGCAAGAGTTGGCCGACCAGTACGAGGTCTCCGCCGAGCGCATCCGCCAGTTGGAGAAGAACGCCATGAAGAAGCTGCGCAACGCCATGTTGTTGAATAGCTGAAGGCCCCCGGGAGCCGCTCACAGGGTCGGCCCGCGGGTCGGCCCTGTTGCCAAGCGCCGCGCGAGCCAACACAATCGGCCTGAATCCCGACGGACAGGCCTCATGCCGAACAGCAATGCCGCACGGTCGATTGGCCTCGATGCCGTATTGAACGCTTTTTTCGGGTGCTTCCTTCTGTGGCTCCTGCTGGCTCCCCGGGCCGTGGGGGCCGAGGTGCTGGATGTGGCGTCCCTGGAGCCCAGGCACCGCCTCGGCGAGGAAGTGCGCTGGCTCCATGACCCGCAAGCCGTTTACGGTGCGGGCCGCCTTCCCGGTGGCGATCTCCCCGCCTGGCGGCCGGTCACCCAGGATGTGGCCAATTTCGGCTATTCCGAGGACGCCTACTGGTTCCGCCTGAGTCTGCGCAACAGCGGCGACGAAGCCGTGGCGCGACTGCTGGAAGTGGCCTATCCCCTGCTGGACCAGGTGGATCTGTATTGGCGCGGCGCGCAGGGCAAGTGGCGCGTTTGGCAGACCGGTGATACCCGGCCATTCGATATCCGTCCGGTACGGCACCGCCATTTCGTGTTTCCGCTGAACATCCCGCCGGGCGAGAGCCTGGAGCTGCGCCTTCGCGTACAGAGCAGCAGCTCCACCCAGGTGCCCTTGGTGCTGTGGGAGCCCGATGCCTTCTACGTCCACGCCCAGCGTGATAATGCGGTGGTTGCGCTGTACGCCGGCATCATGCTGGCGATGATGCTCTACAACCTGTTCATCTACATCGGCACCCGCATCCGCGCCTATCTGTATTACGTGGTCTTCATCGGCGCATCGGGCCTATTGATGACCGAATTGCGGGGCTTCACCTATCAGTTTCTCTGGCCCGAGGCGATCTGGTGGCAGCAGCACGGTATCGCGGTTGTATTGTCGGCGTTGTCGGCGGTGGGCGCCCTGTTCGCCGCGGAGTTCCTGCGCCTGCGCCGACATGCGCCCTGGATGGACAGGGCACTGCGTGTACAGGCGACGCTGGGCTTTCTGGGTGCGGTGGCCGCCCTGTTTTTCGACTACGCCATCGCAGTGCGCCTGGGCGTCGTCCTGGTCATACTCTGGGCACCCTTGCTGTTGCTGGCCGGCTTGATCGCCTTGTTGCGCGGCGAGCGTGCGGCCCGATACTACCTGTTGGCCTGGGTGACCTTCCTGGCGGCCGCGTTCTTCACTGCCATCTACCAGTTCGGCGTCATTCCTCGCGCCTTCGTCGGCGAGTACTCCCTGCTCATCGGCTCCGCGCTGGAGGCGCTGCTGCTCTCCTTTGCCCTGGGCGACCGGTTGAATCAGCTTCGCGAGGCCAAGGACACCGCCCAGCGCGAAGCCCTGCGGAACCTGGGCCGTTATCAGACGCTCTATGAGCGGGCCCGCTACGGCATTTTCACCACCAGCCTGGATGGGCGCATCATCGGCGGCAATCCGGCTTTCGTGGAAATGTTGGGTTACGACAGCCTCCCCCGGATGCAGCGGGAGGTGGCGGACCTGGAGCGTGATCTGTACCTGCAGCCCGAGGATCGCCGGCGTATGCTCGCCGAACTCGATCAGCGGGGGCAGGTGCATGCCTTCGAGACGCGCATGCGCCGACGCGACGGCACACCGGTCTGGGTCGCCATCTCGGCCCATCGCCTGGGGCAGGGTGAGGACGGCCACATCGAAGGCTCGCTGCTCGATATCACCGAGCGCAAGCAACGTGAAGCGGCCGAACGGGCGCGGGCCCTGGCCGAGAAGGAGAAGGAAGCCGCCAAGGCCGCCGCCCAGGCGAAGAGCAGTTTCCTCTCCAATATGAGCCACGAGATCCGCACCCCGCTCACCGCCGTGATCGGGTATGGCGAGTACCTGTTGGAGCCGGCGCTGGATCCGGCGCGGCGCGAGCAGTTCGCCCGCACCATCGTGCGCAGCGGCAAGCATCTGCTCGCCTTGCTCAACGACGTGCTGGATCTGTCCAAGATCGAGGCCGAGCGACTGCGTGTGGAATGCCTGCCCGTGAGCCTGTTCAGGCAGATGGCCGATGTGCAGTCGGTATTCGAGGTTCGAGCCCGGGAACGGGGTCTGGGTTTCCGCCTGGTTTACCACTGGCCCCTGCCCGAGACCATCAGCACCGACCCTACCCGGCTGCGCCAGATTCTCTACAATCTTTGCGGCAACGCCATGAAGTTCACCGAGCGTGGTGGCGTGACCCTGGAAGTGCGCTGCCAGCCGGAGACGAACCGCCTGAGCATCGCCGTGGTGGATACCGGCATCGGCATTCCCGCGTACAAGCAGCGGCAGATCTTCCAGGCCTTTACCCAGGCTGATGTGTCCACCACCCGCCGTCATGGTGGCACGGGGCTGGGCTTGACCATCTCCCGCCAACTGGCCGAGCGCATGGGCGGCGAGCTGCGCTGCAGCAGCGAGCCGGGCTTGGGCAGCCGCTTCGAGCTCGAGCTGCCCACCGGGGATCTCGAAGGAGTGCGCCTGGTGCATGACGTGCCGCACACGCCGCGCGCGGAGCTGGCCGACGAGCAGGCCGTCAGGGTGCCGCAGTTGCGCGGCAGCATTCTCCATGCCGAAGATAACCCGGACAGCCGTGAGCTGGTCGCCATGATGGTGCGGCGCACCGGCGCCGAGATCGTCTGCGTGGCCGATGGCGCCGAGGCCGTGGCCCGTGCCTGGGAGCGCCCCTATGATCTGGTGCTGATGGACGTGCAGATGCCGGTGCTGGACGGCTTCGGCGCACTGGCCGAGTTGCGTGCCCAGGGTTTTGGCGCGCCGGTGGTGGCGTTGACCGCCAATGTCATGGCCGAGGACCGGGTCCGCTATCACCAGGCGGGCTTCATCGCCTGTGAACCCAAGCCGATCCGCCGCGAGAGCTTCTATCGATTGCTGGCGCGGCATCTGCCGGCCGCTACAGCGGCGGGCGCGGCACTGCGCGGCCGGGTGCTGCTCGCCGAGGACAACCCGGACAACCAGGCCCTGATCCGCTGGCAGCTGGAGACGCTCGGTGCGGAGGTGCTGGTCGCGAGCGATGGCGAGCAGGCTCTGGCCCTGGCCGAGAGCGGCGAGATCGAGCTGGTGCTCCTGGATCTGGACATGCCGGTACTCGATGGCGCGACCGCCGCCCGCCGCCTGCACGCCCGCCAACCCGAATTACCCGTGTATCTGCTCACCGCCACCGACGCCGCGGAAGCCCGCCGTGTCGCCGCCGAGTGCGGTTGCCTCGGCAGCCTCGGCAAGCCCCTGGATGCGCAGGCACTGCGCGAGGTGCTGGCCCGGCATCTGCGCGCCGAGGCCTGCGCGCCGCCGTCGGAACCACCGACGCCCCCCGCCCAGGACTACGATGATCTTTCCGATCTGATTCAGCGTTTCGTGGATGGGCTGCCGGAGACGCTGCGCGCCATGGATTCCGCGCGGGCCGCGCGGGATTGGGCCGCGCTGCGCAGCCTGGCGCATCAGTTGAAGGGCGCGGGCGGCAGTTTCGGGCATCCCGAGCTCAGCCGTCTGGCCGCATCGCGGTTGTATTGTCGGCGTTGTCGGCGGTGGGCGCCCTGTTCGCCGCGGAGTTCCTGCGCCTGCGCCGACATGCGCCCTGGATGGACAGGGCACTGCGTGTACAGGCGACGCTGGGCTTTCTGGGTGCGGTGGCCGCCCTGTTTTTCGACTACGCCATCGCAGTGCGCCTGGGCGTCGTCCTGGTCATACTCTGGGCACCCTTGCTGTTGCTGGCCGGCTTGATCGCCTTGTTGCGCGGCGAGCGTGCGGCCCGATACTACCTGTTGGCCTGGGTGACCTTCCTGGCGGCCGCGTTCTTCACTGCCATCTACCAGTTCGGCGTCATTCCTCGCGCCTTCGTCGGCGAGTACTCCCTGCTCATCGGCTCCGCGCTGGAGGCGCTGCTGCTCTCCTTTGCCCTGGGCGACCGGTTGAATCAGCTTCGCGAGGCCAAGGACACCGCCCAGCGCGAAGCCCTGCGGAACCTGGGCCGTTATCAGACGCTCTATGAGCGGGCCCGCTACGGCATTTTCACCACCAGCCTGGATGGGCGCATCATCGGCGGCAATCCGGCTTTCGTGGAAATGTTGGGTTACGACAGCCTCCCCCGGATGCAGCGGGAGGTGGCGGACCTGGAGCGTGATCTGTACCTGCAGCCCGAGGATCGCCGGCGTATGCTCGCCGAACTCGATCAGCGGGGGCAGGTGCATGCCTTCGAGACGCGCATGCGCCGACGCGACGGCACACCGGTCTGGGTCGCCATCTCGGCCCATCGCCTGGGGCAGGGTGAGGACGGCCACATCGAAGGCTCGCTGCTCGATATCACCGAGCGCAAGCAACGTGAAGCGGCCGAACGGGCGCGGGCCCTGGCCGAGAAGGAGAAGGAAGCCGCCAAGGCCGCCGCCCAGGCGAAGAGCAGTTTCCTCTCCAATATGAGCCACGAGATCCGCACCCCGCTCACCGCCGTGATCGGGTATGGCGAGTACCTGTTGGAGCCGGCGCTGGATCCGGCGCGGCGCGAGCAGTTCGCCCGCACCATCGTGCGCAGCGGCAAGCATCTGCTCGCCTTGCTCAACGACGTGCTGGATCTGTCCAAGATCGAGGCCGAGCGACTGCGTGTGGAATGCCTGCCCGTGAGCCTGTTCAGGCAGATGGCCGATGTGCAGTCGGTATTCGAGGTTCGAGCCCGGGAACGGGGTCTGGGTTTCCGCCTGGTTTACCACTGGCCCCTGCCCGAGACCATCAGCACCGACCCTACCCGGCTGCGCCAGATTCTCTACAATCTTTGCGGCAACGCCATGAAGTTCACCGAGCGTGGTGGCGTGACCCTGGAAGTGCGCTGCCAGCCGGAGACGAACCGCCTGAGCATCGCCGTGGTGGATACCGGCATCGGCATTCCCGCGTACAAGCAGCGGCAGATCTTCCAGGCCTTTACCCAGGCTGATGTGTCCACCACCCGCCGTCATGGTGGCACGGGGCTGGGCTTGACCATCTCCCGCCAACTGGCCGAGCGCATGGGCGGCGAGCTGCGCTGCAGCAGCGAGCCGGGCTTGGGCAGCCGCTTCGAGCTCGAGCTGCCCACCGGGGATCTCGAAGGAGTGCGCCTGGTGCATGACGTGCCGCACACGCCGCGCGCGGAGCTGGCCGACGAGCAGGCCGTCAGGGTGCCGCAGTTGCGCGGCAGCATTCTCCATGCCGAAGATAACCCGGACAGCCGTGAGCTGGTCGCCATGATGGTGCGGCGCACCGGCGCCGAGATCGTCTGCGTGGCCGATGGCGCCGAGGCCGTGGCCCGTGCCTGGGAGCGCCCCTATGATCTGGTGCTGATGGACGTGCAGATGCCGGTGCTGGACGGCTTCGGCGCACTGGCCGAGTTGCGTGCCCAGGGTTTTGGCGCGCCGGTGGTGGCGTTGACCGCCAATGTCATGGCCGAGGACCGGGTCCGCTATCACCAGGCGGGCTTCATCGCCTGTGAACCCAAGCCGATCCGCCGCGAGAGCTTCTATCGATTGCTGGCGCGGCATCTGCCGGCCGCTACAGCGGCGGGCGCGGCACTGCGCGGCCGGGTGCTGCTCGCCGGGGACAACCCGGACAACCAGGCCCTGATCCGCTGGCAGCTGGAGACGCTCGGTGCGGAGGTGCTGGTCGCGAGCGATGGCGAGCAGGCTCTGGCCCTGGCCGAGAGCGGCGAGATCGAGCTGGTGCTCCTGGATCTGGACATGCCGGTACTCGATGGCGCGACCGCCGCCCGCCGCCTGCACGCCCGCCAACCCGAATTACCCGTGTATCTGCTCACCGCCACCGACGCCGCGGAAGCCCGCCGTGTCGCCGCCGAGTGCGGTTGCCTCGGCAGCCTCGGCAAGCCCCTGGATGCGCAGGCACTGCGCGAGGTGCTGGCCCGGCATCTGCGCGCCGAGGCCTGCGCGCCGCCGTCGGAACCACCGACGCCCCCCGCCCAGGACTACGATGATCTTTCCGATCTGATTCAGCGTTTCGTGGATGGGCTGCCGGAGACGCTGCGCGCCATGGATTCCGCGCGGGCCGCGCGGGATTGGGCCGCGCTGCGCAGCCTGGCGCATCAGTTGAAGGGCGCGGGCGGCAGTTTCGGGCATCCCGAGCTCAGCCGTCTGGCCGCCGGACTGGGCAAGGCGGTGAAGGCCGGCGATCCCTCGGCGGTGGACCAACAGTTGGCGGCGCTGCGCGAGGCGGTGGCGCGTGCCGGCAAGGGCTGAGGGAAGCAGACGGGCAGAGGGCGCGGCAACGGAGCAGCCGCGCACGGGAAAATGCGACGATGTGCTCGGCATCACCCGCCGCTCGGTGGGCTTTCATCAGGGGGTGGGGCGCGGCGCCGTGCTCTTCAGGGGCGATATGCGCGCCATGCGCATACGCTTTCCCGGCGGCCGTCCCTCGCCCCTTTTCCCGGGCGAATCGTGAGGGGCACGAGCCCTTGGTGTGGCAGTCAGCGCCCGAGGAGATGGCTCAGGGGAGGTGAGCAGTGCTTCTCCCCAGTGTTCGGTTGCCGTGGGTCGCCGGCCACCGGCGCCGGGAAATCCCTCAAGCCTGCTCCGGGTCGTCCAGGGCGAGGCTATGGCCCAGCCGCTGCTGTTTGGTGCGCAGATACTCGCGGTTTTCGGGGTTGGGCGCTATGCGCAGCGGAATGCGCGCGTCGATGCGCAGACCCAGCGACTCCAGTTCGGCGAACTTGAGCGGGTTGTTGGAGATCAGCCGCAGGCTCTCCACGCCCAGATCGCGCAGGATGGTGACGCCGGCATCGTAGCTGCGCGCATCCACCGCCAGGCCCAGCGCCTCGTTGGCCTGCACCGTGTCATAGCCCCGGTCCTGCAGCGCATAGGCGCGCAACTTGGCGCTCAGACCGATGCCCCGGCCCTCGTGGCCGCGCAGGTAGACCAGCACACCCCGGCCCTCCTCGGTCATCATCGCCAGCGCCCGGTCCAGTTGCTCGCCACAGTCACAGCGCAGCGAACCGAAGACATCGCCGGTCAGGCATTCGGAGTGCAGCCGAACCAGCACTCCCTCCTGCCCGCGCACCTCGCCCCGCACCAGCACCATGTGCTCCGTCTGATCCGTGCGGTTGCGGTAGATGTGCGCGGTGAACTCGCCATGCCGGGTAGGCAGGCGGGCGGTGGCCACATGGGTCACGTCGCCGGGCGCGCCGGTTCCTGGGGTGTCGTCCTGATCGCTGCTCATACTGAATGTCCTGTGGGGCCGGCTCAACCCGTGAGCCGGCCGTCCCGGTAGTCCTGCAGTGCTTGTTCCAACTCTTCCACGGTGTTCATCACGAAGGGACCGTACTGGCGGATGGGTTCGCCCAGTGGTTTCGCGGCCAGCACCAGGACGCGCCCGCCCTGATCCGCGGCGCTCATGTCTATCGAGTCGCCGTCCCCCAGCACCACCATCTGGCCGCGGCGGATGCCTCGACCGCCGAACACCAGCTCGCCCTCGAACACATAGGCCAGCGCCGTGTGCGTCGTGGGAATTGGCAGGCTGAGCTCGGCGCCGGCGGTGAGCGCCGCGTCCAGCACCATGGGTTCGGTGGCGATGCCGTGCACCGCGCCCTGGGTGGTGCCGCCCGCATGGGCCAGTTCTCCGGCGATGAGCTTGACCCGGGCGCCGGGCAGGTCCACCACTGGGATTTCCCCGGGCGTGATGTCCCGATAGCTGGCCGGTTTCATCTTCTCCGCCGCCGGCAGATTGATCCACAACTGGAAGCCATGCATGCGCCCGGCCTCCTGCTGGGGCATCTCGGAATGGATGATACCCCGTCCGGCGGTCATCCATTGTACGCCACCGCTCTCCAGCAGGCCCTGGTTGCCCAGATGGTCCTCGTGGAGCATGCGCCCCTCGAGCATGTAGGTCACCGTCTCGAAACCCCGGTGGGGGTGGGCGGGGAAACCGGCGATGTAGTCATCGGCCCGCTCGGAGTTGAACTCGTCGAGCATCAGGAACGGATCCAGCGGCTGCTGGGGGTTGAGAATGCGCAGCAGTTTCACGCCGGCGCCGTCGGAGGCGGGCTGGCCGTTGAGGATATGCCGTACTTCGCGCGTTTTCATGGGAGCCTCCCGTGGCTTGTGCCTTGACTTGCACACAGCTTACCGCCTGGCCAGGGTGCGAAGGGGTGCCGAAAATGACTGTTTCATTTTCGGCACTAATTATCGCCTCACGGGTACTTCACCGGTGCCGGCTTGGGCCCCGGCAGGGGCAGCGGGTCGTGCTCATCGGGCACGGCGGCGAAACGCCCGGCCGCCCAATCGGCCTTGGCCTGCTCGATGCTCGCTCGTTCGCTGGCGACGAAGTTCCACCAGATGTGCCGATGGCCATCCAACGGTGCGCCGCCCAGCAGCATGGCGTGCACCGGGCCCGTCTCGGCATGCAGCTCCACGGGCGTGCCAGGGGCGAGGACCAGCAGTTCGCCCGCTTCGTAGGCAGTGTCGGCGTCGGCGGGCAGACGGCCGGCGAGCAGATACAGGGCGCGTTCCTCGTGCTCGGCGGGGAAGGTGAAGCGGGCCCCGGCCTGCAGCGACAGTTCAGCGTAGAACAGCGGGGAATGGGTGGTCACCGGCGAGCGTTCCCCGGCCCAGTCTCCCGCGATCAGTGTGAGGCGCGCACCGTCCTGCTCGATGCGGGGCAGCTCTTCACGGCCATGATGGGCGAAGCTGGGGGCTGTTGCCTCCAGGTCCCGCGGCAGCGCCACCCAGGCCTGCAGCCCGTAGAGTTCGTGCTCGCCACGGCGAACGCTGGCAGGGCTGCGCTCGGAGTGGGCGATGCCCCGGCCGGCGGTCATCCAATTTACCTCGCCCGGGCGTATGGGCTGCACCGTGCCCAGGCTGTCCCGGTGCAGCAGCTCGCCGCTGAACAGCCAGGTCACGGTAGCCAGGCCGATATGGGGATGGGCCGGCACGTCCAGGCCCGCGCCCGCGGGGAAGCGGGTAGGGCCCATCCGGTCCAGGAACACGAAGGGGCCGACCCGGCGGCAGGCCGCCGAGGGCAGGGCACGCTGCACGTCGAAATGCTCGCCCAGTTTGCCGGGTCGCGGCTGGATCCGGGTCAGAACCCGGGGGTCGCCGGCTGTGTCTGTGTTCATGCTGATGCCTCGCCGAGTGCGTTCATCGTTCATGTTACTACCGCGATGGCTGTGCAGGCACGGCGTATGGCCCGGGTCTTGTCTGTCATGCCAGCAGCCCCCGCTCGGCGAAGGAGACGGCCTCACCGTCTCCCACCACGAAATGATCCAGCAAGCGAATATCCACCAGCCCCAGTGCCTCCCCCAGGCGGCGGGTAAGCAATTCGTCGGCCCGGCTGGGTTCGGCCACCCCGGAGGGGTGGTTGTGGGCGAGGATCAGTGCGGCGGCGTTCAGCGCCAGGGCACGCTTGACCACCTCACGCGGGTAGACGCTGGCCGCGTCGATGGTGCCGCGGAAAAGCTCCTCGAAGGCGAGCACCCGGTGGCGGTTGTCCAGGAACAGGCAGGCGAACACCTCGTGCGGGTGATGGCGCAGTTTGGCCGTCAGGTAGGCCCGGGTGTCCGCCGGGCTGCCCAGGGCCTCGCCGCGCTGCAGTTTTGCCCACAAGTGCCGCCGCCCCATCTCCAGCACCGCCTGCAACTGGGTGTACTTGGCCGGCCCCAGCCCGCGCTCCCGGCAAAACTCCGTCAGATCCGCCTCCAGCAGCGCGCGCAGCCCGCCGAAGCGTTGCAGCAGCTCCCGAGCCAGGCCCACCGCGCTCAGGCCTGGGCGGCCGGTGCGCAGGAAGATCGCGAGCAGTTCGGCATCGGACAGTGCCGCCACCCCCTGGGCGAGCAGTTTTTCCCGTGGGCGCTCGGCCAGAGGCCAGTCGGTGATGGGCATCGTCCCTCCTTCGCTATTGTTGATCGTTCTCGCCGGGGCGGGATTTTTGCCGCCGGCCCGCTTTGCCGCTAACCTTGAGCGCACCTGCCCGCTGAGCCGAACGAGCCCGAAGAGCATGAGCGCCCTTGCCGAACGCCACATCCTGCTGGGAGTCACCGGCGGCATTGCCGCGTACAAGGCCGCCGACCTGGTGCGCAAGCTGCGCGAGGCCGGCGCCCGGGTGCGGGTGGCAATGACGGCGGGGGCCGCCGAATTCGTCACGCCGCTTACCTTCCAGGCTCTCTCCGGCGAGCCGGTGCACCAGAATCTGTTGGACCCGGACGCCGAGGCCGCCATGGGGCATATCGAGCTTGCCCGCTGGGCCGATGCCCTGCTGATCGCCCCCGCCAGCGCGGATTTCATGGCGCGGCTGGCCCATGGCCACGCCAGCGATCTGCTGAGCACCGTCTGTCTTGCCACCGACGCTCCCCTGTTCCTCGCCCCGGCCATGAACCGGCTGATGTGGGCCAACGCCGCCACCCAGGCCAATGCCCGGCTGCTGGCTGAGCGGGGTGTGCGCCTGCTGGGGCCCGGCGCCGGTCAACAGGCCTGCGGCGAGGTGGGCGACGGCCGCATGCTGGAACCGCCCGAATTGGTCGCCGCCTTGGGCGCGCACTACGCGGGCGGCGCGCTGCGCGGGCGCACCGTGCTGATCACCGCCGGCCCTACCCGGGAGCCGCTGGACCCGGTGCGTTACATCAGCAACCGCAGCTCGGGGAAAATGGGCTTCGCCCTGGCGGAGGCCGCCAGAACGGCCGGCGCCCGGGTGCTGCTGGTCGCCGGGCCCTGCGCGCTGGCCACACCCGCCGGCGTGGAGCGTATCGACGTGGAAACCGCCGAACAGATGCACCGGGCGGTGATGGGCCGGGTGGCCGAAGCCGATATCTTCATCGCCAGCGCCGCGGTGTCGGATTACCGAGCGGTGGAGGCGGCCGAGCGCAAGATCAAGAAGAGCGAGGACAGCCTCGCCCTGAGCTTGCGGCGCAACCCGGACATCCTGCGCGACGTGGCCGCCCTGCCCGCACCGCCCTTCACCGTGGGCTTCGCCGCCGAAACCCATGAGCTGGCCCACTACGCCGAGGGCAAGCGCCGGAGCAAGAAACTGGACATGATCGCCGCCAACTGGGTGGGGGAGGGCCGGGGCTTCGACGCCAACGACAATGCGCTGGAGGTCTTCTGGGAGGGCGGCCGGCGCGCACTGGCGCAGCAGCCCAAGACGCAGCTCGCCCGGGAGCTGATTACACTGATAACGGAACGCCATGAAGCGCAATATTGAGCTGAAGATCCTGGACCCGCGCCTGGGCACGGAATTCCCGCTCCCCGACTACGCCACCGAAGGCTCCGCCGGGCTGGACCTGCGCGCCTGCCTGGATGCGGACACCGAGCTGGCGCCGGGCGAGACGCTACTCATTCCCACCGGCATGGCGATACACATCGCCGACCCGGCGCTGGCGGCGGTGATCCTGCCCCGCTCCGGCTTGGGCCACAAACACGGCATCGTGCTGGGCAATCTGGTGGGGCTGATCGACTCCGACTACCAGGGGCAGCTGTTCGTGTCCTGCTGGAACCGCGGCGCTGACAGCTTCACCATCCAGCCCGGCGAGCGGATCGCCCAGCTGGTGTTGGTGCCGGTGGTGCATGCGCGCTTCGAGCTGGTGGACGAGTTCCGGCCCAGCCGCCGGGGGGACGGCGGCTTCGGGCATTCCGGACGGGGCTGAAAAGGAATCAGGGGGGCATCATGAAGGCGTTGCGCATGAAGATCGGCCGGGTCGTGCCGGCGGCGGGGCAGCCGCTGTGGCTATATGGCCTGGCGTGGGCGGGCCTGGCCATGGTGGTGTTGCTGGCAAGCCTGAGCTGGCTGGCGCGGGGCGCGGACCAACAGGCCGAGAAGCAACTGGTCGCGGCGCAGCAGACCCAGGCGGAGCTGCAGGCCGCCCGGGTCGGGCGCTGGCTGAGCGAGCGCCAGCAGGCGCTGGCGAGCATTGCCCAGAGTGCCGAACTGCGGGCGGCCTGGGCGGACCCGGTGCGGCGAGAAACGCGTCTGGAAATGCTGCGCAGCGCCTTCCCCGAGGCGCTGCGGCTGATGAGCGTGGAGCCGGGGCGCAGCCAGCCTGATCTTCAGGCCACCCCGCCGATGGGTTACGCACTGCTGGACATGCTGCGCCGCGCCGAGGAAAGCGGCGAGGCGCCGGCCGTTGAGGCGCATTTGCCCGGCAGTGAGCAGGCGCACCTCAACCTGGTCCAGCCGGTGTCGATCGCGGAGCAGGTGCTGGGGAGCCTGGTGTTGAGCTATCCGCCGTCGGCCTTGCGCGCGGCGCTGCCCGGTGACGGCAGTGGCAGCCTGCTGCTGGAGCACCGAGGTGGCGCGCGCGTACTGGCGCTGGGCAATGCGGGCGAGGCTCAGGCCTTCGTCGCCCCGGTGCCCGGTACGCCCTGGCAACTGCGTTACTGGCCCGCCGACTTGAAGGGGGCCGGCGCGACCGCCACTGTGGCAGGGGTGCTGCTGGTGGCACTGGTGCTTCTGTTGATCGGTAGCCTGGGCATCGTGGCGCTCCTGGGGCGCCGCCTGCGTGCCGACAGCGGGCGATTGGCGGAGATCGTGGAGGATCTGCAGGCCGGCCAGCTGAAGCTGGAGTACCCGGTGGGGCTCGGCCTGTTCCGCCCGGCGATCGCCCGCGGTGTACGCGCCGCCCGCGCTGTGGAAGAGCGGCTGGACTCCGGGGCGCCCGGCCCCGATGGCGGCCCGTTCGCCCAGGCGTCGCCACGTGCCGTCACCGAAGCCCTTGACGACATGGGCGGCTTGGTGGTGGAAACCGTGGACATGGAACCGGAAACAATCAGCAAATCCAGGGAAGGAAACATGAATGAAGTCCTGAAGGCTCCGGTCGCCGGCAATGGCGTGCTGGACCCCGCCATTCTGCGTGCCTACGACATACGCGGCATTGTCGGCCCGGCCTTGAACGCCGGGGTGATGCGCCTTTTGGGCCAGGCCATCGGCAGCGAGGCTGCCGCCCTGGGCCAGCAGGAGATCGTGGTCGGGCGTGACGGGCGGCTGAGCAGCGAGGAGCTGGCGGCGGCGCTGATCGAGGGGCTGCGCGCCGCCGGGCGCGATGTGATCGATGTGGGCCAGGTGCCCACGCCGGTGACCTACTTCGCCTGCCACCACCTGGGCACCCAGGCCGGGGTCATGGTCACCGGCAGCCACAACCCCAAGGATTACAACGGCCTGAAGATCATGCTGGGGGGCGAGACCCTGTCCGGCGAGGCCATACAGGCGCTGGGCCGGCGGGTGGAACAGGGGGATTTCATCAGCGGCGAGGGCGGGCTTCGCAGCCAGGAGGTGGTGGCCGATTACATCGACCGAATCGCCGGCGACATTACCCTGCATCGGCCGCTGAAAGTGGTGCTGGACTGCGGCAACGGGGTGGCCGGCGCCATAGGGCCGCAATTGCTGCGGACGCTGGGCTGCGAGGTGGAAGAGCTGTTCTGCGAGGTGGACGGCCACTTCCCCAACCATCACCCGGACCCCACCGTGCCGGAGAACCTGGAAGCGCTGGCCAGCCTGGTGCGCTTGCAGGGCGCGGACCTGGGCCTGGCCTACGACGGCGATGCCGACCGCATCGGCGTGGTGGACGCCACCGGCAAGATCATCTGGCCGGACCGGCAGATGATGCTCTATGCGCGTGATATCCTCGGCCGCCAGCCGGGTGCGGAGATCGTCTACGACATCAAGTGCAGCGCGCAGCTGGAGCAGCTCATCCGCGAGGAAGGCGGCAAGCCGCTGATGTGGAAGACCGGCCACTCGCTGATCAAGGGCAAGCTGAAGGAGACGGGCGCGCCGCTGGCCGGTGAGATGAGCGGCCACATCTTCTTCCAGGAGCGCTGGTACGGCTTCGATGACGCCATGTACAGCTCCGCGCGCCTGCTGGAGATCCTCTCCCGGGATCCGCGCAGCAGCACCGAGGTCTTCGCCGAGCTGCCCGAGGCCCTGGGCACCCCGGAATTGCGGGTGGATCTGGACGAGGGCGAGCCGCCGCGGCTCATGGCCGAGTTGGAGCAGCGCCTGGCCGAGGAGTTTCGGGAGGCGCGGATCAGCACCATCGACGGCATCCGCGCCGACTTCGACGACGGCTGGGGGCTGGTCCGCGCGTCCAACACCACGCCGTGTCTGGTGCTGCGCTTCGAGGCCGATGATCAGGCGGCGCTGGAGCGGATCCAGGCGGCCTTCCGCAAGCACCTGCAGGCGGTGAAGCCGGGTATTGACCTGCCGTTCTGAACCGCTGTTCGCGGTACACGGTATTTCACGGTATAACATCACGCGCGAAGCGCCCGGCGATGGCCGCCGGCGCGCTTCGCGCTGTTTCATTTCAGATCGGAATCCCTTACGCCATGACCGATGACGCCAGCTCCCTGTCCAGCGCCCAGGACGTCGCCCGGGTACTCACCGAGGCCCTGCCCTACATACAACGTTTCCGCGGCAAGACCATCGTCGTCAAATACGGCGGCAACGCCATGGTCGAGGAGGAGCTGAAACGCAGCTTCGCTCGGGACATCGTGCTGATGAAGCTGGTGGGCTTCAATCCGGTGGTGGTGCATGGCGGTGGCCCGCAGATCGGACGGCTGCTCGAGCGTCTGGGCAAGCAGAGCCGCTTCATCGACGGCATGCGCGTGACCGACGCCGAGACCATGGATGTGGTGGAAATGGTGCTGGGCGGCGCGGTGAACAAGGAAATCGTCAGCATGATCAACAGCCACGGTGGGCGAGCGGTGGGGCTCACCGGCAAGGACGGTGGCCTGATCCGTGCTCGCAAGCTCACCCTTGGCGGCGCCAGGGAAGATGCCGGGCGGGACATCGGTCATGTGGGTGAAGTGGCCTCCATCGACGCCTCCGTGGTGGACATGCTGGAACACGGCAGTTTCATCCCCGTCATCGCGCCCATCGGCGTCGGGGAGGACGGTCGCGCCTACAACATCAACGCCGACACCGTCGCCGGAAAGCTGGCCGAGGTGCTGAAGGCGGAGAAGCTGATGCTGCTCACCAATACCCGCGGGTTGCTGGACAAGGAAGGGGGGCTGCTCACCGGCCTGGACGCGCCGCAGGTGGAGGCGCTGATCGCCGATGGCACCATCCATGGCGGTATGCTGCCGAAGATTCGCTGCGCCCTGGATGCGGTGCAGAACGGCGTGCGCTCAGCCCATATCGTCGACGGGCGTGTGCGTCACGCGGTGCTGCTGGAACTGTTCACGGATTCGGGTGTGGGCACGCTGATCGAGGCGCAAGTCTCACGGCCCTGAGCCGCCGCTGATCAATCCCCGCCGCCGCCGCGCAATTCCCGGTAGCGGCGGATCTCCCGCTCGAAACGCTCGGCCTGCGCCGCGCGCTTCTCGCGCTGCGCGGCGATGTGGCGCTGCTGTTCGGCGATCTGCTCTTCCAGTTCCTCTATGCGCTGGTGTTGGCGCCGGGGCGAGCCGCCGTTGCGCTCGGCGCGCGCCGCCCGCTGCATCGCCTGCGCGATTTGTTCGCGCAGGCTGGCAACCCGCTGCTCACCGATGTTGATGCGCCCATCCAGCGTGTCCAGGCGCTCATCCCGCGCCGCTTCGATATCCTTTGCGCTGGACCAGGTCAGCAGCAGGCGCCGGTCCTCTTCGGCCTGCTGCCGGCGCGCCTCGCGCCGCGCGGCCTCGGCTTTCGCCTGGCGGCGTTGCGCTTCCAACTCCTCCGCCGTGGGGGGTGGCGCGACACGGTCCACCGTGGCGCCGGTCTCGCCGGATTTCACCTCTCGCTCGCGGCGCGCATCCTGCGGAGGCACCTTGTCGCTATAATGCACATTGCCCTGATCATCCACCCATTTGTAGAGCCTCGCCGACGCCGGGCCGGTGGCGAGCAAGGCGCCCAGGCAGAGCAGGGTCAGTGGCAGCTTCGGATTCATGGGTATTCACCCCTTGTGTACTCTGGCATTGCGGCGAAGCGGGCGCCGCGGCGGTGCGAGGTTCGCGCCCCTCCCTGGCGCGTCGCAATAGTGCCCTCCCAAACGAACGGCTATGCCCTCTTGATGGACGTTTTATCACAACTACTGCTGTTTATCGTCGCCTTCGCCGCCAACGCCGCCTCGGCACTGGCCGGCGGGGGCGCGGGCTTGCTGCAGCTGCCGGCGATCATCTTCCTGGGCTTGCCTTTCCCGGTGGCGCTGGCGACCCATAAGGTGGCCACCGTCGCCCTGGGGCTGGGCGCCGGTGGGCGGCATTTCCGCGAGCGTCTGCTGGAGAAGCCCTTTGTGCTGCTGATGCTGCTGGCCGGTCTGCCCGGGGTGGTGCTGGGTGCGCGGCTGGTGGTGGGAGTTCCCCAGCGTAGTGCTGAGCTGGCGTTGGGTGGCCTGACCGTGGCCCTGGCGCTCTATTCCGCGCTGCGGCCGCAGCTGGGGCAGCATTGGCGTCCGCGTCACCGGGACGTGCCGGGCTACCTGATCGGGGCCGTGCCGCTGTTCCTGTGCGGCATGCTGAACGGTTCGCTGACTTCCGGTAGCGGCCTGTTCGTGACGCTTTGGCTGGTGCGCTGGTTCGGACTGGACTACAAGCGGGCGGTGGCGCACACCATGGTGATGGTGGGGCTGTTCTGGAATGGCACCGGTGCGCTGACCCTGGGGCTGGTGAGCGAGATTCACTGGCCCTGGCTGCCGGTATTGATCGCCGGCAGCCTGTTGGGCGGCTATGTCGGCGCGCACTGGGGGATAGCGCGGGGCAGTGGGTTCATCAAGCGGGTCTTCGAGGTGGTGACCTTGCTGGTGGGGTTGAAACTGCTGCTCGGGTAACCGTGGGTTCCCGAATCGGCGCACGCCTTGAGTCGCCTTTTCCCGCCGTCAGCCATGGACCGAGGTCACTCGGCCTGCGCCACCAGGGCCCGTAGGGCTTGGCCCGCGCCGCTCTCCTAGGTGGCCAGCACCCGCGCCACCTCCAGCAGCGCTTCGGGTGTCTGCCTGCGCCGACTGATGACCTCGCTCAAGGGGACGCCCAGCACGCGGTTTTCCTGCACCCCCAGCATTATATTGCTGAGGCCGGCCTGCAGGTGATCCACCGCCGCATAGCCCAGGCAGGAAGCGAGCACCCGGTCGTGCCCGGTGGGGCTGCCACCACGCTGAATGTGGCCGAGGATGCAGGCGCGAGCCTGATAACCCGCGGCGTTCAGGTGCTCGTTCAGGCGATTGATGAATTGCGGATCCTCGCCCTCCGCCACCACGATCAGGCTGGAGTGCTTGCCCCGCTCCTGGCTCAAATTCAGTGCTTCCAGCACCGTTTCATCATCCACCGGCCGCTCGGGGGTGATGACGATTTCCGCACCCCCCGCGATTCCCACCGTGGCGGCGATGAAGCCCGAATTGCGGCCCATGACCTCCACGAGGAACACCCGCTCGTGGGAGGTGGCGGTATCGCGCAACCGGTCGATGGCTTCCAGGGCCGTGTTCACCGCCGTGTCGAAGCCGATGGTGTCCTCGGTGCCCCAGATGTCATTGTCGATGGTCCCGGGCAGGCCCAGCACGGAGAAGCCCGTTTCCTGCTCCAGCAGGTGCGCGCCGGAGAGCGAGCCATCCCCACCGATCACCACCAGCGCCTCCAGGCCGGCGCCGCGCAGCCGCGCGGCGGTGTCGGCGCGTACGGTGGGGTCATGGAAGGCATCGCAACGGTCGGTCTTCAGCGCCGTTCCCCCGGTTTGCAGAATGTTCGCCACCGAGGCGCGGTCCATGTCCACCCAGTGGCCGGCCACCAGGCCGGAATACCCTTTCTGCACACCGCGCACTTCGATGCCGCGGGACAGGGCCGTGCGCACCACCGCGCGGATGGCGGCGTTCATGCCCGGCGCATCGCCGCCGCTGGTGAGCAGGCCGATGCGCTTCAAGGTGCGGGTGCGGGGCAGTTGCGGCAAGGACCACATGGGCTGTCGGGCTCCGGGCTCTGTGTATAGGCGCTACGTTAACAGGTTGGGGTTGGGACCGCTGCTTTGCAGGGGCTTGCGGGCGTCTGGCCCTGGCGCGAACGGCGACCCACCCCGGAACCGGCGCCACAGGCCCTCCGGATCTGCCTGCTCGCCCTGCTTTTGTGCGCTGATCTACATGTGTCTGCCGTGTTTCTTGAGCCGATAGGCCAGCTGCGGGCGGGTCAGCCCCAGCATGCGGGCGGCCGAGCTGAGGTTGCCCTCGGCCTTCTCAACGGCGGCCTCCATCAACCGAAGCTCCAGTTCCTCGAGCGAGGTTTCCCGCCCCAGGGCCTGGTCCACCAGGGAGTCCAGAGGTTCCGACGGTTCCGGCTCGGCTGCTTGCGCGGGGGGCGGGTGCAGGGTCGAGAACAGATGCTCTACCTCGATCTCGCCCCCCGGTGGGGCGATAATCACACCGCGTTCGATCATGTTCTGCAGTTCGCGGATATTGCCGGGCCAGGGATATTGCTGCAGGGCGGTGAGGGCGGCCGAGCTGACGCCGCGCACGCTCTTGCCGTGGCGGGCGGTGTGCTTATCGAGAAAACGCAGGGCCAGTAACGGGATATCCTCGCGGCGATCGCGCAGCGGGGGCAGGAGCACCGGGTAGATGTTGAGTCGGTAGTACAGATCGGCGCGGAAGCGGCCGGCCTCCACGGCCTGGGCCAGTTCCACGTTGGTGGCGGCCACCAGGCGCACGTCCACCCGCCGGGTCTGGGTATCGCCCACCCGCTCGAACTCGCCTTCCTGCAGCACCCGCAGCAGCTTGGCCTGGGCGGCGGGGGAGAGTTCGCCCACTTCATCCAGGAACAGCGTACCGCCATGGGCGCGCTCGAAACGCCCGGGACGTGATTGGGCCGCGCCGGTGAAGGCCCCTTTTTCCACGCCGAAGAGTTCGGATTCGATCAGTTCCTCGGGAATCGCCGCGCAGTTGATGGGCACGAAGGCCTTCTCGGCGCGGGCGCTCAGCCCATGCAGGGCGCGGGCGAACATCTCCTTGCCCACGCCGGTCTCGCCCAGCAGCAGCACGGTGATCTGACTCCGGGCGGCCTTGGCGACCATCTCGGCGGCATCCTTGAAGGCCTCCGAGGTGCCGACCATATCGCCCAGGCCCAGTTGTTCGTCGATGTTGTAGCGCAGCTGCTCCACTTGGGTTTGCAGGGCGATGAGCTGATCGGCCACCCGGTCGGGGCGGTAGTACTTGAGGTCCCGCTCGGCGTCGGCCCAGTCCTCCGCGGGCTTGCCGATGATGTAGCAGCGCTTGTCGCCGCGGCCGCGGCATTCGGTTTCGCGATACATGATGAAGCGGCCCATCACTGCGCTGGTGTAGCCCGAGGCGTAGCCAATCTGGATCCAGCACACCGGGTCCACGTCCAGACCGAAGGTTTCCAGGTGCACGTCGGCCTCGAAGCTGTTGCGCCAGATGAACTCGCCGTAATAACGCCCGGCGGTGATGTCGATGTCCAACTCCGCCGGTTCCACCTCCACCACCCCTTCCAGCGAATGCAGCGCGGGGCCCAGGTGCATCAGTTCCTCGTCGGAGGCGTTGGGAATCATGCGCCGGCACATCTGCGCATCCCGCTGGCCCGAGGCATAACCCATGCGGGTGAGCACGCCCCGGGCCCGGTCCAGCCCCAGGCTCTCCACCAACTCCTTGCGCAGCGCGGCGATCGCGCCGGTGTGGAGCAACACCATGCGCTGCTTCTCGAGCAGGATGCGGCCGTGCTCGAAGCGCAGTTTGAGCTGCTCGAAGAGCTGGTCGAAGTTCTTGGGTACGGGGGCGCCGGACATGGGCCGATGATCTCCGCTGCTTCCCTGGTGCACTCCAGCATAGGCGCAGGCGGGGCGCATTGCATGCTGCACCGGCACACGTGCTGTGCCCCTTTATCAAATCATCAAATGCTGCGCCGCAGCTTGATGAATTGCTCAGCTCAGACGCCTGCGGGCGTTTTTGTTGCGACCGCAATAAAGCCCGGAAAAACAATCCGTTACTCATTTGGCACGGACCCTGCTATAGCCCTCCCCGAGGCACGGTGCGCAGACAGGGACGCACCGGCCCGAACTGACAGGAGGAGCCCCGGCCATGGCCAGTACCGATCAGCAGCAACGCTATGTGCGGGTCACCGATAGGCGGCTCGACGGCTTTGTCGAGTTCGATTTTTCCGTGGGTGACCCGGAGCTCTACGTGGAGCTGATTCTGCCCCAGGCCGCCTTTCAGGAGTTCTGCCGCGCCAACCGAGTGGAGCACCTGAGCGAGGCCGCCGCCCAGCGGGTGGACATGGATCGCAAGAAGTGGCGCGAAGCCGGTCTATAGAGCCGGCTCGCATTCATTCAGGAGGAGATTGCATGAGCATCGACATCAAGACTTCGTCCATCGAGCCGCTGCGGCACACGTTCGCCAACGTGGCCCGACGGCTGGGTGCGGACAAGCCCGCCTCTCGTTACCTGGAGGCCATGTACGACCTGCAGCCGACGGTGAACTTCCACTACCGCCCCCTGTGGGATTCCGAGCACGAGCTCTATGACACCGGCCGCACCCGGATCGCCATGGAGGACTGGTACGCGCTGAAGGACCCGCGCCAGTACTACTACGGCACCTGGGTCATGACCCGTTCCAGGCAGCAGGAAGTGGCCGAGCGCAATTTCGCCTTCGTGGAAAAGCGCAAGCTGCTGGGGACCATGAGCGAGGCCTCCCGCGACAAGGCGGCGAAGCTGCTGGTGCCCCTGCGGCATCTGGAATACGCGGCCAACCTCAACAACACCTACATCTGCGCCTACGGCTACGGCACCGCCACCACCCAGGCGGCCATGTTCACCGGGATGGACCGGCTGGCGATCGCCCAGTACCTCTCGCGCATCGGCCTGATGATCGACGGCAACAGCGCCGAGACCCTGGATGCGGGCAAGCAGGCCTGGACCGATGAGCCCCTGTGGCAGCCCCTGCGCCAGCTGGCCGAGGAGCTGATGGTGCAGAAGGACTGGTTCGAGCTGCTGGTGGCCCAGGACTACGTGCTGGACGGCCTGCTCTATCCGCTGGTCTACGACCGCATCGATGCGGTGTTCGAGCGCGAATCCGGCGCCGGGCTGTCCATGCTCACCGAGTTCATGAGCGAGTGGTACACCGAGCACTGTCGCTGGACCGATGCGGTGCTGAAGGTGGCGGCGAAGGAGTCCGATGCCAACAAGCAGCAGATCGAGCAGTGGATCAATGCCTGGATGCCCCGGGTGGCCGCGGCGCTCGCGCCCGTCGCCGAATACGGGCTGGGCGGCGAGGCCCAGTCGGTGATGAGCGAGCTGCAGGACGAACTCAAGGCCCGCGCGGCGAAGAAATCCGGTCTGGACCTGTAAGGCCCGCCGGCGGAGGAGACCCCCATGACGAACAACACCGTCTACATCGCCCTGCAGAACAATGAAGAGGCCCGACCGATCATCGAGGCCATCGAGCAGGACAACCGCGACGCCACCATCGAGCACTTTCCGGCGATGGTGAAGATCGACGCCCCCGGGCAACTGGTGATCAAGCGCGAGACCGTGGAGGAGCTGATCGGCCGCGACTGGGACCCCCAGGAAATCCACATCAACCTGATCTCCATTTCCGGCAACGTCGACGAGACCGAGGACGCATTCCGCCTCGAGCGTCTGCGCTAATCGAAGGAGGAGCACGATCATGAGCAACGCCAAACGCATGAACCTGCGCGAGAAGTACCAGCGCCTGACCCGCGACCTGGGCTGGGAGCCGAGCTACCAGGACAAGTCCGCCATCTATCCCCAGGCGGAGTTCGAGGGCATCAAGATCCATGACTGGAGCAAGTGGGAGGATCCCTTCCGCCTGACCATGGACGCCTACTGGAAGTACCAGGCGGAGAAGGAGCGCAAGCTCTACTCCATCATCGACGCCTTCGCCCAGAACAACGGCCAGCTGAACGTGACGGATGCGCGCTACATCAACGCGCTCAAATTGTTCCTGACGGGGGTCAGCCCACTGGAGTACGCCGCCCATCGCGGTTTCGCCATGGCCGGGCGGCAGTTCCCGGGCGTGGGCGCCCAGGTGGCCTGCCAGATGCAGAGCATCGACGAGCTGCGCCACGTGCAGACCCAGATCCACACCATTGCCCAGTACAACAAGTACTTCAACGGCTTCCACGACTGGCAGCACATGCATGATCGGGTCTGGTACCTGTCCGTGCCCAAGTCCTTCTTCGACGACGCCATGTCCGCCGGGCCCTTCGAGTTCGTCACCGCCATCTCGTTCAGCTTCGAGTACGTGCTGACCAACCTGCTGTTCATGCCCTTCATGAGCGGGGCGGCCTACAACGGCGACATGGCCACCGTGACCTTCGGCTTCTCGGCCCAGTCCGATGAATCCCGCCACATGACCCTGGGGCTGGAAGTCATCAAGTTCATGCTGGAGCAGGACCCGGACAATGTGCCCATCGTCCAGAAGTGGATCGACAAGTGGTTCTGGCGCGGTTATCGGCTGCTGAGCCTGGTCTCCATGATGATGGACTACATGCTGCCCAAGCGGGTCATGTCCTGGCAGGAGGCCTGGGAGATGTACTTCGAGCAGAACGGCGGCGCGCTGTTCGACGACCTGGAGCGCTATGGCATCCGCAAGCCCAAGTACTGGGAGGTCTCGGTCAAGGAGAAGAAGCGCCTCTCCCACGAGGTTTGGAGCGTGTTCTACAACTACGGCCATGCCGCGGCCTTCCACAGCTGGTTGCCGGATGAGTCCGAGATGGCCTGGCTGTCCGAGAAGTACCCGGAGACCTTCGACAAGTACTACCGGCCGCGCTTCGAATACTGGGCCGAGCAGCACGCGCGGGGCAACCGCTACTACAACGATTCCCTGCCGCAGCTGTGTCAGACCTGCCAGATCCCGATGGCGTTCACCGAACCGGACGACCCGACCACCATCTGCTACCGCAGCAGCGAGTACCAGGGCGAGCGGTATCACTTCTGCTCCGACGGCTGCAAGGACATCTTCGACGATGAGCCGGAGAAGTACGTGCAGGCCTGGCTGCCGGTGCATCAGATCTACCAGGGCAACTGCGGCGGCGCCTCGGTGCCCGAGGTGCTGGAGTGGTACCACCTGGTCCACGGCCAGGACAACCTGGACTACCGCGATTCCCAGGATTACGCCAACTGGATGCGCTGGAAGGGGCTGGCCGAAGAGGCCGAGGAGACCCTGGCCAAGGCCGCCAACGAGTAAAACACCTGTCGTCGTCGCCCCGGCGGAAACCGTCGGGGCAACGGCCTGGAGGAGCAACACATGCCTGTACAAGCGATGTATGACTACCAGGGCACGCCCAAGGACGTGCAGGAGAACTTTCACGGCAAGCAGCTGGTGTACCTCGGCTGGGACAAGCACCTGATGTTCTGCTCGCCGGTGGCCCTCCCTCTGCCCCCCGAGATGCCCTTCGAGGCGCTGGTGAAAGAGGTGCTGCCTAGCGCCTACGGCAAGCACCCGGACTTCGAGAAGATCGACTGGGACGCCGTGGCGTGGACGGTGAATCAGCAGCCCTTCACGCCCGACATGGACAAGGGCCTGGCGGAGCAGGGCATAGAGCACAAGTCCGTGATCCGCATGCGCACCCCGGGCCTGGAGGGCATCAAGGGCAGCGCCACCTGAGGCCGAGCCTGATGCGAGCCCGCCCGCACCGGGCGGGCCGCGGCTCGGCAAGGCCTGGAGGATAGACATGAGTTACGAGCTCACCGTAGAACCCCTCGGCGAGACCATCGAAGTCGAGGAAGGACAAACCGTGTTGGATGCGGCCCTGCGCGCCGGCGTCTGGCTGCCCCACGCCTGCTGTCATGGCCTGTGCGGTACCTGCAAGGTGCAGGTGGTGGAGGGCGAGTACGAGCACGGCGACGCCTCACCCTTCGCGCTGATGGATTTCGAGCGCGAGGAGAACATCACCCTCGCCTGCTGCGCCACCGCCGAATCCGACCTGGTGATCGAGGCGGACGTGGAAGAGGAGCCGGATGCCGAGCGCCACGCGGTACGGGACTATACCGGCACCGTCACCGCCATCGAGGACATCACCCCCACGGCCAAAGCCGTGTTCATCGAACTGGACGGCGAGGGCATCGACTTCCAGGCGGGGATGTACATCAACCTGCGCCTGCCGGAGGTGGCCCAGGCACGCGCCTTCAGCCTGTCCAACCCGCCATCCGGAAAGAAGCTCATTGAGCTGAACATCCGCAAGGTGCCCGGCGGCGAGGCCACCACCTACATCCACGAGAAGCTCAAGGTGGGCGACAAGCTGGAGCTCTCCGGCCCCTACGGCCGCTTCTTCGTGCGCCGCTCCGCCCCGGAGAATCTGCTGTTTCTCGCCGGCGGCACGGGGCTTTCCAGCCCCCGTTGCATGATCAAGGACCTGCTGGAGCGCGGCGAGACCCGCCCCATCACCCTGGTCTACGGCGCCCGCAACCGCGGTGAGCTCTATTATCACGAGGAATTCGTGGCGCTTGCCGAGCAGCACGAGAACTTCACCTACGTGCCGGCGCTCTCCGAGCCCGAAGGCAGCGATGCCTGGGAAGGGGCCACCGGCTTCGTTCACGACGTGGCGAAACAGCATTTCAACGGCGACTTCCAAGGCTGGAAGGCCTATCTGTGCGGGCCGCCGCCGATGATCGATGCCTGTATCACCACCCTGATTCGCGGACGCCTGTACGAGCGGGACATGTACATGGAGAAGTTCATCACCGCCGCGGATGCGGCGCAGAACGCGCGCAAGAGTCCCTTTTTCAAGAGCATCTAGGAGGAGAACCACATGGGCGTTATGCGCATAGGTCACATCAATCTGCGTGTGCTGGACATGAAGGCGGCGCGGCATCATTACGAGAACGTGCTGGGCCTGCTGCCCACCGATGTGGACTCGGCGGGCAATGTGT